>JAFYOL010000181.1 GCA_017560205.1 Erysipelotrichaceae bacterium
AACGGTAAGCGTACAGCAGCTGCTGCGCTGAAAGTTGCATGCGACATGGTTAATGAAGGTCTGATCAACACAGACGAAGCTCTGCTGATGGTTGACCCTAAGCAGCTGGACACTCTGCTGCACCCTCAGTTTGATGCTGAAGAACTGAAGAAGGCTACTATAATTACTAGTGGTCTGCCTGCTTCTCCAGGTGCTGCTTGTGGTCAGGTTGTCTTCACAGCTGAAGATGCTATCAAGGCTGCTGGTGAAGGCAAGAAGGTTATTCTGGTTCGTCTGGAAACATCTCCTGAAGACATTCAGGGTATGGACGTTGCACAGGGTATCCTGACTGTTCGTGGTGGTATGACTTCTCACGCTGCTGTAGTAGCTCGTGGTATGGGGCGCTGCTGCGTATCTGGTTGTGGAGATATCACAATCAATGAAGAAGAAAAGACATTCACTGTAGGTGGTAAGACTTACGCTGAATTTGACTGGATCTCTCTGGATGGTTCACTGGGTAATGTATACGGTGAAGCTGTTAAGACTGTTCCTGCATCAATTTCAGGTGACTTTGCTACATTTATGAGCTGGGCTGACGAAAGAAGACAGCTGCAGGTTCGTACAAACGCTGATACACCAAAGGATGCTCGTCAGGCAATCGCTTTCGGTGCTCAGGGTATTGGTCTGATTCGTACAGAACATATGTTCTTTGCGGCTGACAGAATTCGCGATATGCGCGAAATGATCGTGTCTTCAACACTGGAACAGCGTAAAGTTGCTCTGGCTAAGCTGCGTGTTTACCAGCAGGAAGACTTCGAAGGTATCTATGAAGCAATGGCTGGTCTGCCAGTAACTGTACGTTACCTGGACCCACCTCTGCATGAATTCCTGCCTACAGATCCAGCTGAAATCAAGGCTCTGGCTGCAGAAATGAACATCTCAGTTGAAGAACTGAACAAGGTTATCGTTTCTCTGCATGAATTCAACCCAATGATGGGTCACCGTGGATGCCGTCTGGCTGTTTCTTACCCAGAAATTGCTGAAATGCAGACAGAAGCTGTTATTACTGCAGCAATCAACGTAAATAAGAAACATCCTGAATACAACATCGTTCCTGAAATCATGATCCCACTGGTTGGTGAAGTATCAGAATTGCGTTATGTTAAGAACGTAGTTGTTGAAACTGCTAATCGTGTAATCGCTGAAGCAGGTGTTGAACTGAACTATAAAGTTGGTACAATGATCGAAATTCCTCGTGCAGCTCTGCTGGCTGATGAAATCGCTCAGGAAGCTGAATTCTTCAGCTTCGGTACAAACGACCTGACTCAGATGACATTCGGATTCAGCCGTGATGATGCTGGTGCATTCCTGTCTCATTACTATGACAAGAAGATCTACGAACAGGATCCATTCGCTCGTCTGGACCAGAACGGTGTAGGTAAGCTTGTTAAGATGGCTGCAACTCTGGGACGTACTACTCGTCCAGATCTGAAGCTGGGTATCTGTGGTGAACACGGTGGAGATCCAAGCTCTATCGAATTCTGCCATAAGGTAGGTCTGACTTATGTTAGCTGCTCACCTTACCGTGTACCAATTGCTCGTCTGGCTGCTGCTCAGGCTGCAATTAAGTTCCCACGCTAAGTTAGTGAACAAATTTAAGACTCTCTGCAAAGAGAGTCTTTTTCTTTATATTTGAACGATGTAAAATAAAGATATGATTTGGAGATGAGAAAATGAACATTCGTAAGGCAACATCATTGGATATTGAAGGATTGCATCGTTTATTGGATCAGGTTGGTGAAGTCCATCATGTAGGACGTCCTGATTTATTTAAATCGGGTGCACACAAATACAATACAGATGAATTGAATGACTTATTAAATGATCCTTTATGTCCTATCTTTTGTGCAGTGGATGAAGACAACTGGATGATGGGATACTGTTTCTGTCTGACTCAACAGCATCTAAACAATTCTGTACTGACGGATATTAAGACATTATATATTGATGATTTATGTGTTGATGAGACATGTCGTTCTCAGGGGATTGGTAAAGCTTTGTATGCTCATGTCTTAAAGTATGCCAAAGAGAATGGATACTACAATGTAACGCTTAATGTCTGGGGATTTAATGCTTCAGCGATGAAATTCTATGAATCTTTAGGGATGAGTGTACAGAAAGTGGGTATGGAACAAATTCTGTAAAATTAGTCATAAAATCAGTTTTAGAGATTATCCTGTAGTGTGACAGGAGAGAAACTATGAGAAAACTGATTGTACTTAGTCTAGTATTGATTTTAACAGGATGCAGCTGTTCTACGACAACAGCGACACCTACACCTACACCTAGTCCTACACCATCTGCAACACCTTCAGCAAGTCCGGAATCAATGACAGGAAATACAAAAGGGTATCTGGATTATTTGTCTAAGAATTATACATTGAATAATCCTGCACAGATTCAGGATCTTGATGGCAATGCAATGGAAGGGTATACGTTTGGTATGGATTCTGCAGATTTTTATCTGCTTCGTTTTGATCGCAGCAATTCCAATGCATCCCAATGGCTGAATGAAGCTGATAAAAATGGTTATATTGAAGTGAAAATCAATGGTACTTTGGAAAAGTATTATGCGATTGTAAATCAGGATTATATGCTTTTGTACAGTACAGACAATCTTGATTCCAAGTTTGTTGAGTATTTCCAGAATTATCCATATCAGACACCATCGCAAAATCAGTCGTATTGAATGCAGTGTTTAATTTGATTGACAAAGTCATAAAACAGTGTAAAATTTAGTATAGACTGATGAACAAGATATGATATTCAAGTGTGGATGTAGAGAGTTTCGTGGCTGGTGAAAACGAAATGAAAGCCTTGAATGTTACTCCTTGTGAAGTGTTTTCAGGAAATGGAAAACCGGGACTGCCCGTTAAAGCAGCAAAGTGCAGAGAGCAATCTCTGAATAAAGGTGGTACCGCGTTGATGACGTCCTTTTTGCAGGGCGTTTTTTATTTTTTAGGGAGGAAAAGAAAATGATCAACATTAAAGAACATGAACAGTTAAGTGTTTTGAATCACAGCTGTGCACACTTGCTGGCACAGGCCGTCAAACATCTTTATCCTCAGGCTAAGTTCTGGGTAGGACCTGTCATCAGTGAAGGTTTCTACTATGACATTGACCTGCAGGGTGCAGTTATTCGTGAAGATGATCTGGCTAAGATTGAAAAAGAAATGAAGAAGCTGTCTAAGGATGGAAAGCGTATTGTACGTAAGGAAATTTCTAAGGAAGAGGCTTTGGAAATGTTCCATGATGATCCATACAAGATTGATCTGATTTCACATATGGATGAAGCTGATACAGTGATCAGCTGCTACAGCCAGGGTGACTTTACAGATCTTTGCCGTGGACCACACGTTGAGTCTGTCAAGATGATCAAGCATTTCAAACTCTTGAAGGTATCAGGTGCATACTGGAAGGGTGATGCAAACAATGCAATGCTGCAGAGAATTTATGGTGTATGCTTCGAAACTGAAGAAGATCTGAACAATCATCTGTATATGCTGGAAGAAGCTAAGAAACGTGACCATAAGAAACTGGGGCGTGAACTGGAACTGTTCATGATGAGTGAATATGGTCCAGGATTCCCATTCTTCTTGCCAAATGGTATGATTTTAAGAAATGTACTGGAAAACTACTGGTATGAAGAACATACAAAAGAAGGCTACAAGTTCACTAAGACTCCAATCATGCTGTCTAGAGAACTGTGGGAAACTTCAGGACACTGGGCTAACTACAAAGAAAACATGTACACTACTGACATTGATGGTCGTGACTTTGCGGTTAAACCAATGAACTGTCCAGGTGGTATGCTGGTGTATAAGAATGGTTTGCATTCATACAAAGACCTGCCTATGCGCATTGGTGAATTAGGTCAGGTACATCGTCATGAAGCTTCTGGTGCATTAAATGGTCTGTTCCGTGTACGTACATTTACACAGGATGATGCTCATATCTTTATGAGAGAAGACCAGATTGAAAGTGAAGTAGTACGTCTGATTAATTTTATTGACCGTGTCTATGCAGTATTTGGACTGACTTACAACATTGAATTGTCAACTCGTCCAGAAGAAAAGTACATTGGTGATATCGCAGTTTGGAACAAGGCAGAAGCTGCACTGGAAGCTGCATGTCTGGCAGCAGGCAAGACTTGCAAGGTAAACCCTGGTGATGGAGCATTCTATGGTCCTAAGCTGGACTTCCATCTGACTGACTCTTTAGGACGTGTATGGCAGTGTGGTACTATTCAGCTGGATATGAACCTGCCTGAACGTTTTGATCTGACTTATGTTGATTCAGATGGTACGAAGAAGCGTCCAATCATGCTGCACCGTGTTATTTTTGGTTCAATTGAACGTTTCATCGGTATCCTGATTGAACATTATGCAGGTGCATTCCCACTGTGGCTGGCTCCTCGTCAGATTGTAGTTGTTCCTGTACATCATGAAAAGCATCTGGAATATGCAAATAAGGTTTGTGACATGCTGAATGCAGCAGGTCTGAGAGCTGAAGTTGATGCTCGCAATGAAAAGCTGGGATACAGAATCCGTGAAGCTCAGACTCATAAGATTCCTGTACAGATTGTAATTGGCGATGGCGAAGTTGAAAATGAAACAGTTACACTGCGTCGTTTCGGAAGCCGTGATTCACTGACTCTGTCTTTGGAAGAAGGTATCAAGGCACTGGTGAATGAAGCTGTAACTCACCACAATTATCACAACGATAAATAAGCAACAAGGCATATCCGAAAGGATATGCCCTTATTGAAAGAAGGTCATGTATGAAAAGAATCATCATGTTATGTTTTGTTTTTCTGATGCTGGTTGGATGTTCCAGTACAACACCTGCTTCAAAAGAATCTTTAAGTATCTTGTCTCCTACAGGAGCACCAGCGATTTCACTAGCTCATATAGCCAGTGAAAGTCAGCACAATCTTGTGTTTGTGGATGGCTCAGATGTACTTCAAGCTGCTTTTGTGAATCCTGAACCGGAATATGATATCATTGTTGCACCAACGAATTTGGGAGTTAAACTGGCACAATCTGGTAAATCTGAATATCGTCTTGCAGCTGTTGTGACATGGGGTAATCTTTATGTTGTGGCTAAACAGGGGACTGAACTTTCTGAAACTGTGAAGTTTGCAGCATTTGGAGAAAATGCAGTACCTGGTCTTGTGTTTAAACGCATTAAGAATCAATTAGGCGTTGAAGAGATTACGTATTATAATTCTGTTACAGAAGCTCAGGCTGCACTTTTAAGTGGTCATGTGGATGCTGCATTGATTGCAGAACCTGCCGCAACCGCAACAATTGCGAAAGGAAAACAGAATGATCTTCAGCTGCAGATTGTGAGTGATTTACAGGCTCTCTGGCAGACAGAAACAGGTTTTGAGGGCTATCCTCAAGCCAGTGTTTTCGTACGTTATACGGAAGAAAATATAGCTTTAATCAGTGATATTTTAACTCAGGTTCAAAATACATTGATGCTTTATTCAACTGACACAGAAAGTATGAAAAATGATATTGAAACTGCAGGTGTTGAAACTTTAGGTGTACCAAGTGCCGATTACATTGTGAAATCTTATGAACGCATGGGTCTGAAATACCGTGATGCAAAAGAGTGTGAAAATGAGCTTCGTGATTTTCTCTTTCTGTTTGACATTGTTTATGACCCATCAATTGCAGGGCAGGAGTAATCCTGCCTTTTCTTTTTTCTGTGATTTGACTATAATAAACATATGAAAAAAGAGACATGGTTGACATCACTACTTTTAGTTTTTCTTTGGGGTCTGGCTGCATTTGTTTTAGATAATGAATTCTTATTGCCAGGTCCTTTTGATGTTGTTCAATCCATGATAGAACACTTAAATCGTCCTGATTTCTTTAGTATTTTGTATTCAACAACATGTCGTACTTTGATTGGTTGTCTTGTTTCTTTGATATGTGGTTCTATGCTTGGGGTTTTATGTGGAAATTGTCCAAGGGTAAAAAGTTTTTTTGAACCTGTGCATCAGTTGATTAAGACTATTCCGAATATTACATATATTTTGATTGTGCTGATTTGGCTTGGTCAGGAAAGAAGTGTCAGTGTGATTGTGTTCTGTATTTTGTTTCCTGTCTTTTATGGTCAGTTTCTTGTACGTACTGAACTGATTTTAAAACAGATACAAGATTTATTTGTTGTCTATCCTGTTTCTTTGAAAGAGAGATGGTTGAAAGTACAGATTCCTATGCTGCTTCCAGAGTTGTTTTCAAGCCTTAAGACAGGGATTGGAATGGGTTTTAAAGTATGTGTTATGGCTGAGATATTAGGGCAGGTAGGCATTGGAATTGGTCGACAGATGAATATTGGACGTCTGAATCTGAACCTTGCATCTGTTTTTGGCTGGACCTTATGGCTGATTCTTGTTTCAGTTCTGCTTCAGAAAACCGTTGATTTTGTGCAAAAATTAACTTATAGAAAATAAGCGTAAAGTGTTCAACTTTACGCTTTCTTCTGATAAAATAACTCTGTTGAGAAGGAGACTATTATGAATTATCAAGATCGTGAAAAACTTGCTTTGAATGTTCGCGCTAATATTTTGAAAATGACAAATCAAGCAGCATCAGGGCATCCGGGTGGTTCTTTGAGTGCAGTTGAATTGTTGATTACATTGTATTTCCATGAAATGAATATTAATGAAGAAAATGTAGATCATGTTCATAGAGATAAATTTGTGCTTTCAAAGGGGCATGCTAGTCCAGTTTTGTATTCTGTTTTAGCAGCTAAGGGATTTTTCCCTGAATCTGAATTGATGAAGTTCAGAAATCTGAATGCGAATCTTCAGGGGCATCCAAACATGAGACTGGTTCGTGGTGTTGATATGTCAACAGGTTCACTGGGACAGGGCCTCTCAGTTGCGGTTGGTATGTCTTTGGCAAACAAGCTGGATAAGAATGATTTCAGAACATATGTTCTGTGCGGTGATGGTGAAAGCCAGGAAGGTCAGATTTGGGAAGCTGCAATGGCTGCAGCTCATTACAAACTGGATAACCTGTGTGCAGTATTAGACTTTAATGGTCTTCAGATTGATGGAAACGTGACAGATGTTATGAATCCTACACCATTGGATAAGAAGTTTGAGGCATTTGGATGGAATGTCGTTGATCTTGAAAATCCTTATGATTATGCTTCGATTGAAGATGCATTTGCGAAAGCACGTGCATGCAAAGGCAAACCTACAATGATTCTTGCCCATACAGTGAAGGGTAAGGGAATTTCCTTTATGGAAAATCAGGCTGGATGGCATGGTGTAGCACCAAATGCTGAACAGCTGAAAGCTGCACTGGAAGAGTTGGGGGTAAACTAAGATGGCTAAAATTGCGACTCGTGATGCTTATGGTAAAACACTTGCACAGTTGTGTGAGGAAAGAAATGATATCGTTGTTCTGGACGCTGACCTGTCTGGTTCAACTAAATCGGGTGTAATGAAGAAAGTTGCGCCTGAACGTCATTTCAACATGGGGATTGCTGAAGGGAACATGATGGCTGTTGCGGCTGGTCTGGCTGCCAATGGCAAGACTGTTTTCGCAAGCAGCTTTGCCATGTTTGCGGTTGGACGTGCTTATGAACAGATTCGTAATTCCATTGGGTATCCTATGATGAATGTTAAAATCTGTGCTTCTCATGCTGGTATTACAGTAGGTGAGGATGGTGCATCCCATCAGACAATTGAAGATATTGGTCTGATGCGTGTTATTCCTGGTATGACTGTTGTACAGCCTTGTGATGGTCCTGAAGCAGAAGCTGCAGTAAGAGCTGTTGCGGCAATCAATGGTCCATGCTTCGTTCGTCTTGGACGCAGTGCTGTAGAAGTGATTAATGATCATCCTGATTATAAATTTGAATTAGGTAAGGCGAATGTTTTAAGAAAAGGTTCTAAGGTTGCGCTGATCGCAACTGGATGCTTGGTTCATGAAGCGTTGAAGGCTTATGAAACACTGAAGTCTGAGGGTATTGAAGTAACAGTTGTGAACCTGCATACAATCAAGCCTTTGGATGAACAGTGTCTGGTTGAACTTGCAAAGACACATGATGTTCTGATCACATGTGAAGAACACAGCATTTTGACAGGTATGGGATCTGCAGTATGTGAACTGCTTTCTGAAAAACAGCCAGTACGTATTCTCCGTATTGGACAGAAAGATGTCTTTGGGGAAAGCGGAAAGCCAGCTGAACTTCTGCATAAATACGAAATGGATGCAGAAGCTATCGTTAAAGCTGTTAAGGGTGTACTTTAATGGTACAGAAGCTGATTGAACAGCTTCATGAATTTCAACCTTATCATCAACAGGAAGAGTCAGATCTTCCTGTTTTACTTAGGGTAGTTTGTGAACCTGATGTCTTTACTCGTGATCAGTTGCTGTATCACTTTACCGCATCCAGCTGGATTGTAAATTCTGATCATACAAAGGTTTTAATGTGTTTCCATAACATTTATCAATCCTGGTCCTGGACAGGTGGTCATGCCGATGGAAATCAGAATCTGCTTGAAGTGGCCTTGAAAGAAGCAAAAGAAGAAACAGGTCTGAAAAACATCAGACCTGTTACAGATAAGATTTATTCTGTTGAAATTCTGACAGTACCATCTCATATCAAACGTGGCAAGTTTGTAAATGCTCATCTGCATCTTAATGTAACTTATCTTCTAGAAGCGGATGAAACAGAACTTCTTTCTATTAAAGAAGATGAAAACAGTGGACTTGCATGGATGACTTTGGATGAGGCGATAGAAAAGTGTACTGAGCCAGAAATGAAACCAATCTATCAAAAACTCAATAACAAATTAAAAACCTGTCGTTAGACAGGTTTTTGTGTTTTAGTGAGCTTTTTCTTTGTTGATGAGATCCAGCAGTGTTGCTACTGCATCATCTGCATTCAGATCCATGCTGATCTGACCATCACGTGATTTGAATTCAACCATGTTTTCTGCAGCTTTCTTACCAACAGTCAGACGGTAAGGAACACCAATCAGGTCCATATCTTTGAATTTTACACCAGGTCTTTCATCACGGTCATCCAGCAGTACATCAATGCCAGCTTTCTTCATGTCTGCATACAGTTTTTCTGAAAGGGCAGTCTGTACTTCATCTTTACCAGAAATCAATACGATTGCAACTTCATATGGAGCTACGCTTACAGGCCATTTCAGACCGTTTTCATCGCAGTACTGTTCTGCAACAGCAGCCATGCATCGACCAATTCCGATACCATAGCTTCCCATCCATACTGGCTGCAGCTGGTTTGTCTGATCGAGATATTTCAGGTTCAATGCATCAGAGTATTTTGTTCCGAGCTTGAATGTATTACCCACTTCAATACCTTTAGCGAAATGGATGCGTCCACCGCATTTAGGGCAGATGTCGCCTTCCTGAATGTTGCGGATATCAGCAGTTTTGAAGACAGTGAAATCTTTCAGGTTTACATTTTTATAGTGGTATCCAGTCTGGTTTGCACCAATGATGAAGTTTGTCATCTGAGCCACTTCATTGTCCATCAGAACAGGGCACTTGATATCAACAGGGCCTGCAAAACCAACAGCTGCACCAGTTACAGTCACAACTGTTTCTGCATCTGCCAGCATGACTTCATTTGCACCCATCAGCTTCTGAATCTTAACTTCGTTGACATCTCTGTCACCACGTACCATGACTGCATATGGCTTGCCATCAATGCTGTAGATGAGTGTCTTTACAAACTTTACTGCAGGTTCATTGAGGAAATCTGTAACTTCTTCAATTGTTCTTGCGTGTGGTGTTTCAACCAGTTCTTTTTCCAGCAGTTCAACAGCTTCAGTGTTTTCTTTAGTGATGCATTCAGATACTTCGATATTTGATGCATAATCACAGCTGTCGCACAGTACCAGTGTATCTTCACCGATAGGAGTAACAGCCTGGAATTCTTCAGAAAGAAGACCACCCATAACACCAGTGTCAGCACGTACAATCTTGTATTCAAGTTTCATTCTGTCAAAAGACTTCTTATAAGCATCAAACATTTTCTGATAGCTGACATTCAGACCATCCAGATTTGTGTCGAATGTATAAGCATCCTTCATGACAAATTCACGAACACGAATCAGACCAAAACGAGGACGAGGTTCATCACGGAATTTAGTCTGGAACTGATAAATGTTGAATGGCATGTCTTTATAAGAACGAATCTTCATCTGAGCTGCCATAGCGAACAGTTCTTCATGTGTAGGACCTAATACAAATGGCTTGTTGAAACGGTCTTTCAGTGAGAACATGCTGCTTCCAAAGTTAGCACGACGACCAGATGCAACATAAACATCTTCACTGATCAGTGCTGGCATGGATACTTCCTGTGCTCCAGCATCATTCATTTCTTCACGAACGATTTCCTGAATTTTATTGAAAACTTTCAATCCCATCGGCAGGTACATGTAAACACCAGCTGATGTTTTTTTGATCATCCCTGAGCGGACAAGAAAATTACCACTGTTTGAATCTTCATCTTTTACATTTTCACGGAGTGTATAAAAGAATGTGTTTTTTAATTTCATGTAGTTCAACCCCTTTATTAACTTATAAATTATATCATAAATTTCTTTTTTTCAAAGAGTGACATCAACAATTCTTGTCATGAATATACTGTGATGAGGTGATTTGATGAATTTATCCCAATTAATGAAAAAAGGATATATCCAGATTGATGAAATTGATGAAAAAATAAGGAAAGAATGTTCAATTCATGGACTTTCAGAAAAGACACGTTTATACGCAACAGGAATCTGTGCCAATGGTTATCATATTGTTTTGTGTGATGATAGAATACTTGCATTACCTCAATGGATTTGCAGAGGAATCAGAATATGAAGACAATTGCGGTAGTAGGTGTACCAAACACAGGCAAGAGTTCATGGATAACACTTTTAACAGGACAACAGCTGCAAAGTGCCAATTACAGTGGCGTTACAGTAGAAATGAAAAAAGTCTTCTTTGAGTGGAAGAAAACAAAGTATTGTCTGATTGATGTACCTGGAGCACATCAGCTGATGAATGTTAAAGATGAAGAAAAGGTAATCAGTGATGTTTTTTTAAAACAGAAGGTAGACCTGATTATCCAGATCATCAACAGTACCCAACTTAAATCTTCATTGAATCTTACTTTGGAACTTAGAAATCTTCA
>JAFYOL010000182.1 GCA_017560205.1 Erysipelotrichaceae bacterium
TCCAGCACCAGCAGACGTACAATCTGATGTGGAAATGTATTGTCCGAAAGCTTCCATGCAAAGTCTGCACGTTTGCGCAAAGCTTCGCTGACTCCCAGCGATCCTCCAATCACAAATGTGATATCGGATGAGTTATAAATCTGCACCTGATTAATTTTTGAAGCAAACTTCTCACTGGTCATGGTCTGACCATGAAGATCCAGCAGAATCACATAATCCGTTGGTTTTATTTTCTTCAATGAATGTTCACTTTCCTGATCAATCACACTCTGATTCTGTGCGGCAGAATTGTTTTGAGGAGCCATCAGTTCTTCTGTTTCAATAATTTCAATTTTCGAATATCCACTAATACGCTTTGTATATTCCTGAATCAACTGAACAAGTGCCTTTTCTTTGCATTTACCTACACAAACCAATTTAATCATTGCAGTGTAACCATCACTTTCATTGTTTCAGCACCACGAATAATGGTTAATTCAACAGTATCCTGCGGTTTAAACGCATACAGAATCGAACGAAGTGAATTGTAATCAATCAATCGAGTGCCATTGATTTCCATAAGAATATCACCAGATTGAATCTGAGCTAAATCACAAGCTCCATTACGTTTAATTGAATGAATGTACAACCCATCAATCTGATCCAGCTGAATTGCCAGCTGACTTTTCTGATAGGCAGTCATATCAGAGACTTTCTGAGTTGAAATACCTAAAACCGGACGTACAATTTCTCCATGTTCCAGAATCAGTCGAACAACTTCAACAACTTCTTCAACCGGCACAATCACCGCATCATCTGAACTGAGAACACTTGAAGGAATACCAACAAGCTCTCCCTGCATGTTGATAACTACACCACCAGCCAAACCATCAGTGATTTTCAAATCAGCCACAAGACCATTAAGCTCGTAATAAGTTTCACGATACTCATTGTTGTAGTAACGTCTGTCTTTTCCTGAAATGACGCCTACTGAAATCGCTGGTGAAAAATCATCACGCTTGTTGTTTCCAACTGCAATTACCCATTCTCCTAAAGAAAGAGTAGATGTATTTCCAAGAAGAATCGGTGTTGTCTCAAAAGATGGTTTTGTCTTTAAAACTGCCAGATCAGTCAATTCATCAACACCAACCAGCTCAGCTGCAGTGCTCTCTCCATTATTGAATGTTACTGATAAGTCCAAGGCACCTTTAACCCCCTGTGCACTGGCAATCACAATCGCTTCATTTTCATTCACATGATAAATGATTCCACTTCCAATATAAGAAGAAGATTTATGAAACGCATTCACACGTACAATCTGTGGTGAAACTGATTCAATAACTTTCGTCAAATCCGTAGAAAAACCGGTAATGGTCTTGTTGACAACATTGACTGTTTCACTTTCTTCAATCACCGCTGCATCTTTTTTCAGTTCTGTAATCTGATAGCTCAGAAAAGCACAGTAAACCATCAGCATCGCAATCATCAATGTATTGAGTTTTTTCATTCTGTACCTCCCTGAACAATCGTTTTCTGACCTGCTACCTGAAGCAGCCCTTTATAATGAACAAGATACGACTTAACCACATCATAAGCCTTTTGAGGTGTATTGGCCTCCTCACTCAAATGTGCCAGTGTAATTTCTCTGGTTTTATCACCTGCACACAGTGCAAGCGTCTTGCCACAGTCTTCATTGCATAAATGTCCAGTATCTGAGTAGATTCTGGATTTTAACGCAAAGGGTCGAGATGTGTTCATCAGCATCTCAACATCATGGTTACTTTCAAGAATGTAATAATCCAGATTCTGCATCCAGTCCAGATTCACTTTTGAAACATAACCTGTATCCGTCAGATACAACAGTTTCTGACCTTCATTTTCAAAAAGATAGCCACAGCACCCTTCAGCATCATGTGATGCTGCAAGGGGCGTGATAACTAAATCATTCAATTGAAATGACTGATACGGTTGTACCCTCATTCCAACTTCCAAATGACAAACACTATAGACAGGAAGATGTGAAAATGCCTTCAGCTGTTTAACATGATCTGAATGCGTATGTGTGATCAACAAAGCATCAACAGCTTTAAGATCCACATTGCATTCCTGCATCTTTTCCAGAAGATATTTCTTCGACATTCCACAATCCAGCATAACGGTTGTCTTTTTTGTCTTTATCATCCAGCAGTTGCCTTTTGAGCCACTGCAAAGTCCATAATACTTCATGTTAGTACTTGCACCCAAGATAGCTGCATGGATGTGGACGAGTACCATCGCTCTTCACGACGTAAAAATGAATATGCGGTCCTGTCGCAACCCCAGTCTGACCAATCTGACCGATGACTTCCCCACGGTCAACATTAGTTCCTTCTTCCACATAACAAGGTTTATTCATATGACCATAATAGCTTCTTAAACCATTGTTATGATTGATAATAACATAATATCCACTGATTTGATTGTAGCCAGTTGTTTCAACTGTACCTCTGTCAGCAGCATAAACATTACCGTAACGCTGATAAATGTTAACGATATCAACTGCACGATGACCTGCATAACATCCAACAGTGCAAGTAATACGAGGATTATCACAAGGCCATCTGAATTTACCTGTTCCAACTCCAGGAATAACCAGAGTTCCCTGAAGACGCACTTCATTGACTGGAAGCTGAGTCACCTGTTCAGAATGCAGATAATATGAAACATATTGGCCATTCAGATATGTTTCAATGTATTTTACATTCTTGTATCCATCCTGCGCTTCCTGAACAACCTGTTCCTGACCTTCTTTTAATGTATTATCCAGAATAATTTCTACATCATCCGGATAAATTTCTTCTTTACGAATCAATTCAACCTGAACCTCAACATTAATGATGGGTTCAAGATATCGAACATTCAACATTGTCCCAGGTTCAAGAAGCTGAGAAGTACTTTTTACAATTTCATTGTTCAGAATCATAACCTGAGTACCTGTAAGACCTGTCTTAGCCCCTACACCATCAACTGTATCTCCTTCGATCGTTGTATAGTACTCTTTTTCCTGATTTTCCCCATAGCTTAAATAGGAAAGAATCTCCTGTTCATTCTGAAGAATCTGATTTGGCTTGGCAACAGTTTGAATAACAGTGATTGTTTCCCGAATATTCACACTGATTTCTCTTGAACCATATGTTGTAAGTTCAGGAATCGCCTGACCATTGCGCACATAATTCAATGTTTCTTCGGAACAGAAATACATCATGAACTTATCACGTGCATTATAAAAATCATCGATATTTTTGACATAAATGGTGTCATAAACACCCTTGTCATCAGAAAATTCCACTGCTGACACTTTAACTCCAATGGACTTGGTACGATTTAAATAATCAATAATTTCAGCATCAATATCCTGATAATTATATAAACTCAATTCAACTGAAAGATACACATCTTCACCCAGACCAAGAGATGTTCCGGGATAATCTTCTTCATACTCTTCATGATAGAGATCCACCAAAAACTGATCAATGCGTCCCGGATTTTCAACAGCACCAACCAACTTACCAGAAACATAAATAAACGTTGTTTCTCTTGGAGAATCATAGACACCCTCAATCTTCTGATTAAAAATCGTATTGTGAGAAGCATCCAAAGTCTTCAATGCATTGGTAGTGTCTGAAAATGTAATATAAGGAAACAGCAGAGCCATCACAACACTGAACAGCAGTGCCGCTGCAGTCAGAGCTAATTTCTTCATCTTTATACCCCCTCATATTCCAGAGCTGGATTTTTAAAGGAGTTGATGTTTCTTTCGAAGGAAAGCGTAATGTTTTTTGTAGCACCATTACGATGTTTAGCGATGATGACATCAACACTTTCATTTGTCACAGATTCATCCTTGTCTTTCAGCTTTGCATAATAAGCTTCTCGATACAGGAACATAACAATATCGGCATCCTGTTCGATGGCCCCTGATTCACGCAGGTCTGAAAGCATAGGAATCTTTTCTGTACGTTCTTCAACTTTACGTGACAGCTGAGAAAGCGCAATCACTGGAACTTTCAGTTCACGTGCTAACGCCTTCAGGCTTCTTGAAATTTCAGAAACTTCCTGCTGACGATTATCAGAATTCTTTCCATTACCAGTAATCAGCTGAATATAGTCAATCACAACCAGAGAAAGACCATGTTCAGCATTCAGTTTACGGCACTTTGAAAAGATTTCGCTTACACGAACACCAGGAGTATCATCAATATAAATCTTCATGGCACGCATTTCAGTTGCAGCTTCTGCCAACGAATTCATTTCATCATTGTTCAAGAAACCTGAACGGATTTTCATACCATCCACTTCACTTTTTGTGGACATCATACGCTGAATCAACTGCTCAGCCGGCATTTCCAGCGAGAACACGGCAACCGCCTGATCAATCTGAAGCTGTGCAGCATTAAGCGCCAAATTCAGCGCAAAAGCAGTCTTACCCATGGAAGGACGAGCAGCCAGAATAATGAGGTCCCCTCGCTGAAGACCATTGGTTGTATCATCCAGTTCTTTATAACCTGTACGAATCCCTGTAATACGACTCTTCTGGTTTTTCATTTTGTAGATGTTTTCCATTACCGTATTAACTACTTCAGCACTTGTTCTGAATTCAGAAGTACGGCGAGTGCGTGTTACATCCAGAATTCTCTTTTCTGCACTGTCCAGAACAACCTCAACATCTTCTGCCTCATTGAAACCATCTTCGGCAATCTGCTGAGCTGTTTCAATCAGACTGCGCAGATAAGCCTTGTTCTGAAGAATTTCAACATAATGTTTTGTACTGGTTGAAGTGACTGCACTATCAGAAAGCTGAAGCAGATAGTTCATTCCACCACAAGCTTCGAGCTGAGACAAATCCTGCAGACGGCTTGCAACAGTTGTAACATCGCATGGTTTCCCTTCTTCAGCCAGTGATTCCATGACACTGTAAATTTTACGATGAGCTTCCAGATAAAAATCCTGGTTGCGACAGCCCTCATCAATCGCAATGCGAACACTTTTCTCATAGACAAGCATCGCACCTAAAAGCGCCTGTTCCGCTTCCATGCTGTTTGGCATTTGGCGACTCATGGAAACACCTCCTTATTTTTCTAACAAATGCACATTAATTGTGCCGATAACATCCTTATACAATTCTACTCTTACTTTAGTTACACCCAATGAAGAAACTGGGGATGTATCCAGAATCTTTCTTTTATCTACATTGAGTCCCTGTTTTCTCAGTTCCTCAACAATCTGCTTTGTTGAAACAGAACCAAACACACGACCTTCCTTACCACTCTTCACATGGAAACGAAGTGTCAGATTTTCAAGTTTACGGGCAACTTCTTCTGCCTTCACTTTCTTTTCCTGTTCATTTAAAGCTTCCTGAAGCTTCTGCTGATCCAGCACTTTCTGTGATCCTGCAGTGGCCTGTACAGCCAATCCTCCACGAATCAGAAAGTTACGACCGTATCCATCCGCAACTTCAACGATTTCACCTTTTTTACCAACTTTTTTTACATCAGCCAACATGATGACTTTCATTTTCTTTGACCTCCTTAAAATATTCATCCAACGTCTTAATCAATTCAGAACGAAGTTCCTGAACAGAAGAATGTTCTCTCTGCAAAGCCGCTGCAGTAAAATGTCCTCCGCCATTCATACGTTCCATAATCGCCTGAACATTGATATTCCCTGTACTACGTGAGGAAATGGCATACTGTCCACCAATTGTTCGTGCAATGACAAACACAGCTTCCACATCCTGTACATTCAGAATCTGATCAGCTGCCATCGACATGACAGCACGGCTTGCCGATTCACTTTCAGCTACAGCTGCAATAATAACGCCATTCTCTCTTCTTTCACAATACTTAGTAATTGTGTTCTTCATATCAAATGTGTAGTAATCGTCTTTCAGATACTGATCGGCAAGAATTGGATCAGCACCCCACTTACGAATCATGCTTGCAGCATCAAAAGTACGCACACCAGTGCGCGTTTTAAAACGCTGAGTATCAATCAGCATACCTGCATACATGATTGTTGCTTCCACATCATCAATTTCAATATGTGAACTTAAATATGGCACAAATTCAGCCACAAGCTCACAGCTGCTGGATGCACCAGCTTCAATATAAATCAGAATCGGATCAACCGACAAATCAGCACTACGACGATGATGGTCAAAAATCGCAACCTTCTTTGCCTTTTCAAGCACAAATGTACCATTGCTGGTCTGAGGTTTATGATGATCCACCATAATAACCAAAGTCTCATCACGAAGCTGGTTCAAAGCTTCTGATTCAGTTACAAAACGATGACGTTCTTTCAGATGTTCGTCATTTTCTTTCAGCGCTGCATTCAGTTTAGCTTCAATTCCACCTGTTTTAGAAATAATACAGCACTGACGATTATAAGCCTGCACTATACGGCTCATGCACATTGCTGAACCAATGCAGTCAAAATCAGCTTCTCTGTGACCACAGATAATAACATTGCTTGACTTCAGAATCAATTCACGCAATGTATTGGCCATAATACGCACTCGAACACGAGAACGTTTTTCCTGCGCCTCTGATCCTCCGCCATAGAACTTGACATCTTCACCTTTTTTCTTGATGACAACCTGGTCACCACCACGTGTCTGAGCAAGTTCCATCAAGCTGTTGACCATTTCATCCAATTCTGCAAACTCATTAGTACCACGCGCAAAAACCATGGACAATGTAATGGAAATGTCCATGTCAGCACTTGTTCTGCGAGTATCACGTACAATTGAGAAACGATTTGCCGCAATCTTCTCAAAAATTGCTTCATTCAGCACAATAAAGAAACGATCTGAACGCATACGTTTCATTAAAATACCATTTTCTTTACACCAGTCCACAATAGGCTGACGTACTCTTGTGTTAATCTGAGAAGTTTCCTGTTCATCAGCATACTGTGTTGTTTCATTGTAGTTGTCCAAATGAATCATACCAACCACAACCTGATTTTCATCACAGGCTTTTCTTAATTCCATTGATGTCGTCACATCAACAAAAAACAGAATCTGAGCTTCATCCTTACGAGTAATCTCATACCAGCGATCATCAATCTTAACATTGACCTTTTCTCTTTCTCCCTGAAACAGATCATTCACTTCAGGCAGCCAGAGAAGCAGTTTCTTGGAAATACGATTAATACCACGCTCATTAAAAAGCTCACTCATCCATGTGATGACATAATCATCATCATATGTCAGAATTCCAATTTCACCAGCCAGAAACGCAGCAGCAGCTTCCGTTCCCAGCAGATCAGAAATCTTATAAGCACGATTGGTTGTATCTTCCTGATACTGATACAGCACATAATAAATCATCACTGCATTGACAACAACCAGAATCATTGGCAGCAATAAACCTGTTTGGAAAAGTATTCTTAATACAATAAGCAGAAGGATTTCAATCAATACGGCCACAGCCAGCATCATCTTAAAGCGGCTAAACTTTTTATTCATGGTCATCTTCCCTTCTTGTAATTTCACGTCTAAAGCTATCTGAAACAATATAGAAATACCCAAGCACTACATACATTGGCCAGATAAAAATAAACAGAACAATCAGAATTAAAGTCAAATTCTTCTTATATTTTACCATTCCCATCATAAGACATGCAACATATCCAAAGAAAACAAGTACCAAACTTCCTATTGTGCCGGCTGCCAAAGTACACAACTGCACCGTTTCACTGGCATGAAGCAACTGAGCAGCATAATTTGAAGCAAAACACACAGCAGCTACATACCCCACCCACTTCGGTACATTCCACAACACAATCGGTGAAATGGGAACTATTTCCATCTTCAGACGTTTCATCAGTACATTCGCAAACACATGTACTAAAATTCCTTCCAGTACACCAGTCAAGATAACTGACAGCACTGCAATCAACAGAAAGAATTTGACACCAAGATTCCCTGGAAGCTGCATTCCTGAAGCAGCGAACGTTTCCATCAACAACTGAGCATCTGCATGGATGTCATAACCAAACACACCCGCAAACACAATACAGCACATCACTTCAAGAATCATTGTCAGCACCATTGTCACCGAAATCAAAACACCATTTGAAAACTTACGACGACAAAGCTCACCATAAACAAGACCAATCAGCACCGCAACAATCGAATAGACCATACTGCTGAGTGTAGAAATCATCAAAGACATAAAACAAATCGACACTGCACATACAGCACCGCTTTTAAATCCATGTTTCACTGTATAAACAACCAACGGCAAAGGCAGAACATACACAAAAAAGATCTCCAGTATACCTGCAAACTGTCGATTGATCATAAGCACCAGACCAAACAAAGCACACATCATTGCCCCTTCAGTCAGCTTTCTTACCTGACGATTCATGAAATTCCACCTTTCAAATAAATTCAAGTATTTCTATTTTAACACAAAAGGGTGTCCAGTGTGTGAATATCTCACAAAATAAGGATCACTCAGCATTTTAACCCTAAAAACACAAAAACACTCTGATTTCTCAGAGTGTTTTTAATTTCATTTCAGTTAACTTAATTAGTCGTTAACGTAAGGCAGTAAAGCCATCTGACGTGCGCGCTTGATAGCAGTAGCGAGCATACGCTGATATTTAGCGCGTGTTCCTGTAACACGACGTGGAATAATCTTTCCATTTGCAGAAACGAA
>JAFYOL010000019.1 GCA_017560205.1 Erysipelotrichaceae bacterium
AGGTTTGACTGGCACAGATCAAAATCATCCTTACAGTGAGTCACAGTACTCATTGTTTCTTCATTTAAACGTGCAATTGCCACAGACTTGTTCAATTTAAATGACAAAGGTACACTTTTCAAGGAATTGTAACGAATTTCAAGTTCCTGCAGTTTCTTCTTTGCTTTCTTAATATTTGAACTTCTGACCATCAAAATCAGGACAACTAATATAACAAACGCCCCAACACCAATCCATACATAAGGCATTGCGAGAATTTCTTTCAGCATTTCATTGTTCATTGGATTCACCCTCACTAATACTTTTTTATTGTATCATATTCACATCAGATTTGCTTCAAAGATTTTTGAGAAATATCACAATTTTTTGTTTATTTTTTTCGATAAACCTTTGACTTTATAGCACGATTCTAGTATAATATCCTAGCGTTAAACATAGCAGCTTACAAAGTTGCTGCAGAACGCGTTGAAATCAGAACATTCTGATGCTTAAGTAACCTGCTGCTGATTGGCGAAAAAGCACTTGTTTCAACACACTGCGGCATGATTTGTACCTGTTATTGTTTTATGGCAATAAAACAATATAGGAGGAAAAACGTTTTATGGCAAGATACACAGGACCTGTATGGAAGGTTTCCCGTCGTCTGAGCTTCTCTATCCTGGAAACAGGTGAAGAACTTCAGAAGAGAACTTACGCCCCTGGTCAGCATGGACCAACTAAGAGAATCAAACTGAGCAACTATGGTACTCAGCTGCGCGAAAAACAGCGCGTAAGAAACATGTATGGACTGAATGAACGTCAGTTCGCAAACACTTATGCAAAAGCATCTAAGATGGCTGGTGTAGTAGGTCACAACCTGCTGTTCACTCTGGAAAGCCGTCTGGATAACCTGGTTTACCGTATGGGATTCGCAAGAACTCGTCGCGGTGCTAGACAGCTGGTTAACCACGGACATATCCTGGTTAACGGTAAGAAGGTTGATATCCCTTCAGCAATTATGACTCCAGGATGCGAAATTTCTATTAAGGAAAAGTCAAGAAACATGGCTAGCATCAATGAAGCTCTGGAAGCAAATCTGAGCCCTAAGGCTTTCGTTACAGTTGACAAAGACAACAAGAAAGGTACTTTCGTACGTCTGCCTGAACGTAACGAACTGAACGCTGAAATCAACGAACAGCTGATCGTCGAATTCTACAACAGATAAGTTCGAACTTAAAAAGCCCTTCTGGGCTTTTTTTGTTATATACATCAAAAGAAAAGATGCAGTTATGCATCCTTTTCTTAATGTTCTGAATAATAACGGATAATTGTCTTAACCAGTTCTGCAGCCAGATCAACATCATCATTGCAGATGGCATATTTATACTTGCTGACAAGTTCCATTTCCTTCAAAGCCTTGCTTAAACGCTGCTGAACAATTTCTTCAGCTTCAGTAGCACGACCACGAATTCTGCGTTCCAGCTCTTCCATACTTGGTGGAGTAATGAAAATTGTTAATGCATCAGGACACTTTTTCTGTACCTGCATGCATCCCTGAACTTCAATTTCCAAAAGAACGTTTCTGCCTTCATCCAAAAGGCGATTAACATTCTTCAGTGGTGTACCATAGAAATTCCCTACAAATTCAGCATATTCAAGCAGTTCATCATTTTCAATCGCAGCCTTGAACTCATCTTTTGTAACGAAATCATAATTTACATGATTGACTTCACCAGGTCTCATAGAACGAGTTGTCATTGAAACAGAGTACGAAAGCTTCAATTCAGGGTCATCCACAAATTTCTTAACAATCGTCCCCTTACCAACTCCGCTAGGTCCACTGATGACAATTAA
>JAFYOL010000183.1 GCA_017560205.1 Erysipelotrichaceae bacterium
GGTAAAGTGATTGTACAGGACTATTCATCGCAGAAGGCTGCACGTTTAGTCGATGTACAGGAACATGATGTTGTACTGGATTGTTGCAGCGCACCGGGCGGAAAAACAACATTGATGGCAGCATTGATGAAAAATACAGGTAAAGTTGTTGCTTGTGATTTATATGAAAATCGTCTGGCATTGGTAAAAGAAGCTTGTGAGCGTTTAGGTATCACAAACATTGAAACAAAGGCAATGGATAGCACTAAAGCACATGAAGTGTTTGAAATTGAAACATTTGATCGCATGCTTCTGGATGTGCCATGTTCAGGTTTAGGGACATTATCTCAGAAGCCTGAAATTGCCTTTACGATGACACCTGAGGGTCTTGATGAAATTGCATCCATTCAGAAACAGATTCTGGACAGTTGTGCAGGTTTGTTGAAAGAGGGCGGCGTAATGGTGTACAGCACATGTACGCTCAATCAGAAAGAAAATTCAAGACAAGTAAAAGCTTTTGTGGAACGTCATCCTGAATATGAGCTGATCAGCGAAGAAACTCGCTTTCCATTTGAAGGCAACTGGGATGGATTTTATATGGCGAAGCTTTTAAAAAAGAAGATTAAATGTTAAAATAACATCTGGTGAGAATATGAAAACTATTTATGATTACAGTTATGCACAGCTGGAAGAGCTGATGCTTGCAAAAGGACAAAAGAAATATCGTGCCAATCAGATTTTTTCCTGGTTATATCAGAAACGTGTTACTTCTTTTGATGAAATGAGTGATGTTGCTCGTTCGTTTCTTGATGAATTGAAAAATGAATTTGTGATCAATCCACTGGAAGTGGTTGAAAAACAGGTTTCTAGAGACAAGACAGCCAAGTATCTGTTCCGTTTAAGTGATGGAGCTTTGGTGGAATCTGTTTTAATGCATTTTGATTATGGGAAAAGTCTGTGTGTGACATCTCAGGTTGGATGCAATATGGGATGCAAATTCTGTGCATCTGGTCTTTTGAAGAAGCAGCGTGACTGCACCAGTGGCGAAATCGTAGCGCAGGTGATGGCTGTACAGAAAGAACTGGATGAAACAGGTGAACGCTTGAGTCATGTTGTTATTATGGGGACTGGTGAACCATTTGATAACTATGACAATGTCATGAATTTCTGTCGTACAGTGAATCATGATAAAGGGCTTGCGATTGGAGCTCGACACATTACAATTTCTACATGTGGTCTGGTTCCAATGATTGAACGTTTTGCGTCTGAACATGTCCAGTACAATCTGGCAATTAGTCTGCATGCACCAAACAATGAACTGCGTAATCAGCTGATGCCTGTCAATCGAGCATATCCGATTGAAGTGCTGATGGCAGCATTAAAGAAATACAGTGAAGAAAACAATCGTCGTCTGACGTTTGAATATATCTTGTTGAAAGGAGTTAATGACAGCATGGAACATGCGAAAGAGTTGGCACAGCTGATTCGTGGCATGAATGCTTATGTCAATCTGATTCCTTACAATGCAGTGGATGAACATGGCTTCCAGTCCACTGATATGAAGAGTGCCATGAAATTTTATGATGCACTGATGAAGAATCGTGTGAAGGCAACACTTCGTGCAAAGCATGGAGATGATATTGATGCAGCATGCGGTCAGCTCCGTGCAAAACGTCAGGGAGGACTTTCATGAAAACCTACGGATCCACAGACAAAGGTTTAGTCAGAAAAACCAATCAGGATTCCTATGTCATCGCAGCCAATGAATGCGGTGACCTTTTCTGCGTGGTTTGTGATGGAATCGGTGGATCAAAGGGAGGCGATGTTGCTTCCAGTACAGCTGTACGCTATTTCAGCATGGCTTTCAGTGATACTAAAGGATTCACTAATGAAAAGGAACTTTTTGCCTGGTTGAAACAGAATATCCGCAAAGCCAATGATGAAATCTTTACTTTATCGACTACACGTGTAGAGTATCGTGGCATGGGTACAACCATGGTTGCACTGCTTTTGACAAAAGTCGGCAATTATGTCATCAACATAGGAGATTCACGCTGCTATGCCTTGTTTGAAAGCGGTCATTTCAAGCAGTTGACTGAAGATCATACAATGGTTCAGGAAATGTTGAAGAAACATGAAATTACTGAAGAAGAAGCGAAAAATCATGTACGCAGACATTATATTACCAATGCTTTAGGTGTATGGAATGAGGCTCGTTTTGACGTATTTAAAGTAAAAGATCCTGTGGATTATTTCCTGCTTTGCAGTGATGGACTGCATGGTTATGTAGAAGACAGTGTAATTGAAAAGGTATTGAAAGATGCACGTCTTGATGCAAAGAAAAAACAACAGCGTTTAATGGAACTGTCACTTTTGGCAGGTGGATTAGACAATATTACTGTTTTATTGATTAAGATGGAGGAGAGTGAAGCATGAACAAGATGATTGCGGACCGTTATATGCTGGTCAAACACATTGGCAGCGGTGGCATGGCTGATGTTTACATTGCGATGGATACTCTGCTCAATCGTGAAGTTGCAGTGAAAATACTGCGTGGTGAATTAAGCAATGATCCGGTTGCGTTGCTTCGTTTTCAACGTGAAGCGCATGCCTCATGTGCTCTGATTCATCCAAATATTGTTGAAATCTATGATGTTGGAGAAGACAATGGAGCTCATTTTTTGGTCATGGAATATATTCGTGGCAAGACATTGAAACAGTTGATTCATCTGCGTGGAGCTTTATCTGTGGATGAAGCGATAGCGATTATGAAACAGCTGATTTCTGCAACGCATGAAGCTCATAAACGTGGAATTATTCATCGTGATATCAAGCCTCAGAATGTACTGGTCAAGGATGACGGTACAATTAAAATGGTGGACTTTGGGATTGCCTTGGCTCATGATGCACTGCAGCTGACACAGAATGATTCTGTTATGGGATCGGTGCATTATCTTGCACCAGAACTTGCCAAGGGTGAACAAGCGTCTTATCAAAGTGATATTTATGCTTTGGGAATCGTATTCTATGAATTATTGAGTGGACAGGTGCCATTTTCTGCAGAACAGCCAGTTCAGGTTGCATTGAAACACATTCGTGAAGAAATGCCTTCCATTCGTCAGATGATCTGTGATGTACCTCAGAGCGTTGAAAATATTATTTTGAAAGCCAGTGCAAAACGTAAGGAATATCGTTATAACAGCTGTCTTGAGATGCTTCAGGACCTGAATACTTGTCTTTCACCTGTTCGTGCTAATGAACAGAAAATTTCCTTTGAACTGGTTGAAGAAAAGTCACAGGGTACAATTGTGATGGATCAGCTGAAGGAAGTTGAAAAGCCAAAAAAGACTAAAAAGAAATCCAATGTAGGGAAAGCTGCAGGGTACACAGTACTGATTCTGTCACTTCTGGTGCTTGCCGGTGCTGCATTGGCCGCGATGTTGTTTTTGACTCAAGGTTTTTCTTCGAATAAAAAAGCTTCTGTGCCAGCATGTGTTGGTGCAAGTGTTGCCGAGTGTCAGGAAATGCTTACAGAAGTTGGCTTGCAGCTGAATTCTTCCAATATTTCTTATGAACTGACAGATGGAATTAAGGAAGGGGAAATCATCTCTATTTCTCCAGATGCCGGAACTGAACTAGAAAAGGGTTCTCATGTCAAAATCAAGGTCAGCAAAGGGACTTATTTGATTATGAATGATTATATTGGCTTGAATGTTTCAGCAGCTAAGAAACAGATTGCTGAAGATTATGAAAATCTACGTGTGATTGTCACTTCAGAACCAAGTGATGAAGAACCTGGTACAGTAATCCGTCAGGAACTGTTGAAGCCTCAGGATCGTTTTGAGCCTGGAAAGAGCTATGATGTTCGTCTTGTAATTTCAGAATATACAACACTGGTGATTCCTCATAATATCATGAATATGGATGTTGATGAGGCACGTCAGCTGTTGGAAAATATGGGTGCGCATGTCATTTTAAGTCGTCTTGATGCACCAACAGTAGAAGAAGGTCAGACTTCAGATATTGTGTATAATGTTGTGGTAAGCACATCACCATCAACAGGTA
>JAFYOL010000184.1 GCA_017560205.1 Erysipelotrichaceae bacterium
AGGGATTGAATCCGATGGAAGACGAAAGGAAATTGCAGGTAAATGAATAGCTCTGGCTGAAAAGTCAGAGCTTTTTTGTGTTTTAGGATAGATCAATTTATAAATAAAAAAAGCACACGGTTGTGTGCTTAAATCAGTCGAGGCAGAAACATGGTAGCCAGACCCAGGAAGATAAAGAATCCCAATGTGTCTGTGCACGCTGTTACAAAAATACTTGATGCCAGTGCAGGGTCTACACCCAGTTTCTTTAAGATCAGTGGAACAGAGAATCCAGATACAGTTGCAATGATGAAGTTTGACAGCATGGCTCCTCCTGCAACAATACCTAAGATTGGATTGCCGTAAATGATGCTGCAGCCTACCGCAAGAACTGAACCGATGATCAGACCTAAGATCAGCCCGGTACAGAATTCCTTCAGGAAGATAGCTTTTGCGTTATCAGAGTCAATTTCACCTAAGGCAAGACCTCGTACAATCATGGTCATAGACTGGTTTCCGGCATTTCCGCCCAGCCCTGCAATGATTGGGTTGATGGCAGCCAGTGCGACAACAGCTGTAATGGTATCACTGAATTTAGCGACAACAGTGGATGCCAGAATTGCAGTCATCATGTTGACAGAAATCCATGGAAGACGTGATTTCAAAGAGTCGAGGACAGTACCGTCAACTTCTTCTTCTTCATCCAGCCCGGCCATACGGTGGATATCTTCTGTTGCTTCTTCTTTGATGATGTCGACGATATCATCGATTGTGATGATCCCGACAATGATATTTTCATCATTGACAACCGGCAGCATGATGTAGTCATACTTGGCAAACAGTTCTGCAACTGCTTCCTGGTCATCATTGACATGGACAGATGTTACATGTGGGTTGGTAATGTCTGAAATCTTTGTATCAAATGGCATGGAAACCAGATCTCTGACAGAGACAACGCCCTTTAAATGTCCTAGTTTATCTGTAACATACAGGTAGAAAGCCATTTCTGCATCAGGTGCATCGGTCTGCAGATAATGCAGGGTATCAATAATAGTTTTGTGTTCACGGATGGAGATAAATTCTGTGGTCATGATGGAACCGGCAGAATCTTCTTCATAGCTCAGCAGGGTCTGGATTTCTTCACGGTCTTCGCTGTCCAGCATTTCCAGGACTTCCTGAGCTTCATCATCTTCCAGAACTTCGATCAGGTCAGCGATTTCATCGCTTGCCATCTCTTCGATGATGCTTTTCTGACGTTTTTCACTGATCAAAGAAAACAGTTCATATTTTTCTTCGTCTTCTTCAAATTCCAGCAGCAGGGCAACCTGTTCATCGGAAAAACGATTCAGAATCTTTTCTACAATTTCTTCTTCTTCAATTTCATGAAGGACATCCAAGATATCAACTGGATGAATAAACTCAGCTTTTTCTTCAAATTCTTCATCTGTACTTTCCAGAAAAAACTGTTTCATATCTTCAAGATTCATTTCTGTGTGCATTAAAAAACCTCCTTATATTAGATAAGGAACCACAGAAAAAAGTGATTTTTCTGCATTCCTTGTTGTATTCGACATTGACTCGGATCCGGCATGAAAAATCACCTCGCTTTACTCTTCTATTATTATATCCCAATTGTTTTATGCAGAAAAGAAAAAAATACAGCACCGATCATTCGGTGCTGTGTCTTTGATTGTAGGAATAGATGCATCCGCAGTAATCCTGGCGATACATGCCAAGTTCTGATGCAATGCGATTGCCTTTGACATTGCCATCTGCTTTTTTGAAATCACTGATAAAGTACTTGGTGTTTGGAAATTTGCTGGAAAGCTGCATTCCAATGTGATTGAGTACTTTGGAGTCTTTCTGACGGGAGATGGTCATGACGGTTGTGAAATAGTCAAAGTGATGGTCATGGGCATACTGATAGGCTTCATTCATGCGCAGTCCATAGCACATGATGCATCGTCTGCCTTTTTCAGGTTCATCTTTAAACAGACTGATTTTCTGTGTGTAAGTCTCATTGTCATAATCAGAGACGATGAGTTTGACTTCAGGATGATGGTCTTTCAGAAATGCTTTTAATTCATTTAGACGACGCCAGTATTCCTCACTTGGATAGATGTTGGAATTGGTGTAGTAAATGGTCACATCAAAGTCTTTCAGAAACTCCAAAGGCCAGATGCTGCAGGGTGCACAGCACACATGCATACATAAGCTTGGACGTTTGCTGCTTTGACGGATTTTTTCGATTTCCTTGAGACTTTCCTTATAGCCGTTATAATCAGCGCGTGTGAGTTTTTTCATCGTTTGTGATGAACATGCAGTCACCAAAGGAGAAGAAGCGATAGTTCTCTTCAATGGCGTGCTCATAAGCTTTGAAAATCAGCGGTTTGGATGCAAAGGAACAGATCATCATAATCAATGTTGATTTTGGGAGATGGAAGTTGGTTAAAATGCAGTCAACAGCCTTCCATGTGTAGCCAGGATAGATAAAGATATCGGTCTGACCTGAACATTCCTTGAATGTACCATATTTGTTGTAGATGGTTTCAACAGTACGGGTTGATGTTGTACCTACTGTAATGATGCGGCGGTTTTCAGTGATCGCCAGGTTAAGAGCATCGGCAGTTTCACTGGACATGAAATAAGCTTCTGAGTGCATCTGATGGTCTTCAATCACTTCTGTATCCATTGGACGGAATGTACCTAATCCAACATGCAGTGTCACATCGACAATCTGTACACCTTTTTCTTTCAGCTGGGCAAAGATTTCATCGGTAAAATGCAGACCTGCAGTTGGTGCAGCAGCACTTCCTTCAACCTTTGCATAGACCGTCTGATAACGTTCAGGGTTGTCCAGTTTAGCGTGAATGTATGGAGGAAGCGGTACATTGCCTAACTCTTCCAGCACTTCCATGAAGATGCCTTCATAGATCATTTCATATTTGCGCAGTCCTTTTTCACCGATTTCAACACAGCGTGCACGCAGTTTTCCATCGCCAAAGGAAACCACTGTTCCGATTTTTACAACCTTGGCATTGCCTGTCAGACATTCCCATACATCGCCTTCATGGTTCAAAAGAAGCAGTTCAACATGAGCACCTGTTTCTTCTTTTGTCCCAAACAGTCGAGCGGGGATAACACGTGTGTTGTTTCTGACCAGCACGTCGCCTTCATGGAAATAATCTACGATGTCATAGAAATGTTTGTCTTCAACTTCCTGTGTTTTGGCATGAACTACCATCATACGGGAAGTTTTTCTGTCCAAAAGAGGATGCTGGGCAATCAGCTCTTCAGGCAGATTAAAATCAAATTCACTAGTTTTCATTAGAATCCTCTTTCATCAAATTTATAACGAGTCAGAATGTCTTTCTTGAAATCACCGAAGCGGTCTTCCTTGATGGCCTGACGTGCTTCTTCTGTCAGTTTCAACAAAAAGCGCAGGTTATGAATGGACATCAGACGGTTGCCTAATCCTTCGTTGCATCTGAACAGATGATTCAGATAGGCTTTTGTATGGTTTCTGCAGCATTCGCAGTCACACTCAGGATCAAGCGGTGTAAAGTCTTCTTTGTAGATGGCCTTTTTAATGTTGACACGGCCTTGTGATGTCATGCATGTACCATGACGGGCAATACGAGTCGGCAGTACACAGTCCATCATATCGATTCCGCGTTCAATGCCTTCCAGAATGTCATTGACTGCACCTACCCCCATCAGATAACGAGGTTTTTCTGCAGGTAGATGTTTTACGGAATAATCAATCATACGGTACATCGTTTCTTTGTCTTCACCAACGCTTGTACCACCGATGGAATAGCCGTCAAAGTTCATCGCAACCAGTTCTTTTGCGCAGTGTTCACGCAGATCTTCATAATCTCCTCCCTGAACAATGCCAAACAGCATCTGGTCTTCTGGACGCTTATGTGCATCCTGTCCGCGTTTTGCCCATCTCAGTGTGCGTTCAACAGAATCTTTTGCGTATTCATACGTAGCAGGATATGGAATGCATTCATCAAAGGACATGATGATGTCTGCACCAATCTTGTTTTGAACTTCAATTGATACTTCAGGAGACATGAACAGTTTGGAACCATCCAGATGACTCTTGAATGTTACGCCTTCTTCTTTGATTTTTCTTGAATCAGACAAAGAGAACACCTGGAATCCACCAGAGTCAGTCAGCATAGGACCTTCATAGTTCATGAATTTCTGAACACCACCAGCCTTAGCGACAATGTCTTCACCAGGTCTTAACCACAAATGGTATGTATTGGACAGGATAACCCCTGATCCAATCTTTTTAATGTCTTCCGGAGAAAGGAATTTGACAGTTGCCAAAGTTCCTACCGGCATGAACATAGGGGTTTCTACATCACCATGAGGAGTGTGCAGAATACCACAGCGTGCACCTGTCTGTGCACAGATATGTGTTACTTCAAAACTGAATTTTTTCATTTTTATCACCGCAATTATTGTATCAGGAAACACAACTTTTTGCGACAACTTTCAAATCTCATGATAAAATAGAAAAGAATTGAGGAAATGCGATGAAATCTAAAACACTGAAAATTCGAAACATTCCATCAGGCCGACTGGTCTTTTTCAGAATGAATGTCAAGCCAACAGAAGTCCTGGTTGGTATTTTAGTGGTGTCCATTCTGTTTCTTTTTATGGATGCTCCATTTCCTACAATTGGTCTGATTGCCTCAACTGTGGTCTGTTTTGCGCTTGTGGCAACACCAGATCGCACTTTGCTGGATATGAATGATGAGTTTATGACGTTTTATTCACCAAAAGATTCTAGTGAGTGCACGATTTTATACTGGGATGAGATTTTGAAATGGCAGTATGTCAAGCAGCGTCAGTGTGATCATTTAAGAGTTGAACTGATCAATGGAGATGTGTTTGACAGTGAAGTATATTATGATGCGCGTATGATTCGTCTTTTGAATGCATATGCACAAGGTAAGGAAAAGAAGGTCTCACGCAAGAGGAAGACATTATGAGCATACAACGCAAAAGAAAACGTTATCGTCTGAGAAAACAGGTCAGACTTGTGTTTTCCATTCTTTTGAGTGTTGTGATCATTGGATGCGGCTGGTTTGTGCTGATGAATCTGAATGAAAGAGAATATGCAACGGTTGGAATTGAGCTGGATGCAGTGGATGAGATTCCGGTGTTGACGCAATACATTCCTGAAGGACGTCAGAATCGCCCAGGGTTAAAACGTGATATCCGCTGGATTGTGATTCATGAAACGGACAACTTTGCGAAAAGTGCGGATGCTCAGCATCATTCTGACTATCTGGCGACCAACAAGGATGATGTCAATTCCTGGCATTATACAGTCGATGAAGATGTCATCATTCATCAGCTTCCAGATGAAGAAGTAGGATGGCATGCAGGTGATCAATACACTGAACATGGCGGAAACATGAGTGGTGTCGGTATTGAAATGTGTGTCAATGAAGGCTCAGATTTTGAAAAAACGGTAGACAACACGGCAAGATTGGCTGCAGTCCTTTTAAATGCTTATGAGTTGGACATTGATGCCCTGAAGCGTCATCATGATTTCAGCGGCAAAAACTGTCCGGCACACTATTATAAAGAGGAAGACTGGAGACAATTTGTTGAACTTGTCAAAAGCTACATGAAATAACTGGTAATTTCATTAAAAAGCATTAAAATAGGAAAAGGTGATAAAAATGAGTAAATTAGGACTTGTACTTGAAGGCGGGGGCATGCGTGGTGCTTACACTGCAGGATGTCTTGCATGGATGATTGAACATGACATCATGACTGATTATGGTGTAGGAATTTCCATGGGTGCACTGCATCTTTGTACTTACTATCTGAAAGACACTGAAATGCTGCATAAGACAAGTGTTGACTATATGTCCAACAACAACATCATCGGACTTCGTCCATTGATGCGTGAAGGTCGTTATGTAGGTTATGATTATGTCTTTGAAGAACTGCTGAAAAAAGATTTAAAATATGATACAAAACCTCTGACTGAAAACAAGACAGATCTGGAAATCGGTCTGTATGACATGAATGATTGTCAGACTGTTTTCTTTGGCGCAAAAGATTTTGATGATGATCTGAACATGGTAAAAGCTGCATGTGTACTGCCGATTGCAGGAAACATTCAGAAACTGAACGGAAAAGATTATCTGGATGGCGGTATTACCGTTATGATTCCAATTGAACGTGCACTTGAAGTAGGATGCGATAAAAATATCGTCATCGTGACAAAACCAGCAGGATATGTTCGTAAACCTGCAGGTGCCTTCATGAAATGGTTCATGAAAGCCAACTACCCTAAGCATGACAAAATGGTTTATGACTATACACATCGTCATGAAAACTACAATCGTCAGATGGCACTGATTGCCGATGAAGTAGAAAAAGGAAAAGCTGTTCTGATTCGTCCTTCTCAGACCATTCCAGTGAAACGATTCTCAGGTGACCCTGAAAATCTGCAGAAACTGTATGAACTGGGCTATCAGGATATGGAAAACCAGAAAGAAGAAATCTTTAAATTGATTGGAAGAGAATAATCTCTTCCTTTTTTTATATCATGTAGTGGTGATGTTATGATTTTTTCGGCAGGTCCAGCGCAACAGAATCGATCTGTATTAAATCAGTTATGTCAATGGATTCAAAAAGATCCTTCGATTTTAGAATTGTCTCATCGCTCTGATGAATTCCAAAATCTGTTAGAAACATGCAAAAAGACCCTCAGAGAACTGTTGGATGTACCAAATGAGATGGAGATTCTGTTTCTTCCAGGCGGGGCAAGTTATCAGTTTCTGATGATTCCGTTGAATCTGTTGAAAAAGAAAGCAGGTTATCTGATTACAGGGTTGTTTTCAAAACTGGCATATGATGCAGCGTGTGCATATGGGACATGTGAAGTGCTGTATGATAACTCTGATCATCCCTATGATTTCAGTGACTTTCCCGAAGTAATAACAGGAGATTATGATTATGTGCATATGTGTCTGAACAACTCAATCTATGGGACAAAAACACCGGATCTTATATGCGATTGTCCTGTGATTGCGGATGTTTCCAGTGTGCTGGGAATTGAGAAGATTGACTTTTCAAGGTATGGTCTCTGTTATGCATCAGCACAGAAGAATTTTGGCTTAAGCGGCATGAGTCTGGTGTTTGTGCGCAAAAATCTGAATTTTAAAGGGAATGTAAATCCTCTGATCAGTTATCAGATACAGATGGAATGTGATTCCTTAGTGAATACACCTCCAGTTTTATCGATTGTCATGGCCTATCTTGTGGCATTCAATCTACTGCAAAGAAAAGAAATGGTGGTTCAGGAAAATAGGCAGAAGGCAGAACTGTTTTATGAGTTTCTTGATTCTCAGGAAGTTTTTATGCCTTTAGTGAAACACAATCGTTCTATCATGAACTGTACGTTTAAGATGAAATCCATCGATGATGAACAGTATTTTCTAAAACTTTGTCAGAAAAACAACATCATCGGCATCAAAGGACATAAGAAGACAGGACATTTGCGAGTAAGCTTCAGTGTACACAATACGGTAAAGGAGGTTCATGATCTGATTCAGTTTATGGACAGCTGCCTGCATCTTTTCAGAACCGATGAATAAAATACGTTGGAGGTGGAAAGTATGGCCTTTGGAAAACTTGTTGTGCAGGTGTCTGTTGCACAGGAGGCTTTGCCTTTAAGTGAAGTGAGTGTTTCTGTGGATTCTGTGACCAAGATGACGGATGAGAATGGATACGTTCAGTTTGATGACATTGAAGCACCTGATGTATTGTATTCACTGGATCCCAACAACACACAGATTCCTTATTCTACGGTGGATGTGACGATTGAAAAGGAAAACTATCAGACACAAATCATTCAGAAAGTTCAGATTTTTGCAGGGCAGGTTGCGTTATTGAATGTGGAGCTGCTTCCGGAATCACGCAGATATGCAGAAACAGAAGTCAATGTGATTCCAGATCATCAGCTTCTCAACAAGACACGTCATTCCTGTGCAAGTTATGAAGCCATCAATGAAAATGGTCTTCAGCAGCAGTGGGTATTGAATTATCCGATTATTCCCAAGTATGTGACCGTACATTTAGGGCGTCCTACTGCCAGTGCATCCAATGTGACAGTTTCTTTTCGTGACTATATTAAAAATGTAGCGTCTTCTGAGATTTATCCGACATGGCCTGAGCAGTCTTTGCGTGCCAATATCTATTGTCAGATTTCACTGGTGATGAATCGAGTGTATACGGAATGGTATCGTTCAAAAGGGTACAGTTTTGATATTACCAATTCGACAGCGTTTGATCAGTATTATGTGCACAATCGCAATATCTTTGAAAACATTAGTGAAATCGTGGATGATATCTTCAATACCTACATTCGTAAACTGGGTACTATCAATCCGTATTATGCAGAATACTGTGATGGTCGACAGGTCTGGTGCAATGGTTTAAAACAATGGGGTACAGTTGATCTGGCCAATAAGGGGTATAATGCTTTTGAGATTCTGAAATATTATTATGGAAATGACATTGAACTGATTACGACCAATCGTATTGAAGGAGTCAGTGGTTCTTATCCGGGTTATTCTTTGAAAAGAGGAATGCAAAGTGATGCAGTGGCAACCATACAGGCACAGCTCAATCGCATTGCGGTCAATTATCCGAGTATCCCTGTGGTTTATCCAGTAGATGGTATCTTTGGTGCACAGACAGAAGCTGCCGTCAAAGCCTTTCAGAAGCAGTTTAATTTGACACAGGATGGGATTGTCGGCAATGGGACATGGTATAAGATTTCCTATATTTACGTCGCTGTGAAGAAGCTTGCGGAGCTCAGCAGTGAGGGTGTACAGGCAGGCCTTGATTTTGAGTATCCTGGTACACCGCTGCGTGAGGGAACACGTTCAATTAAAGTGCAGGAAATTCAATTCTTTCTTAATAAAATAGCCTTGTTTACAACACGTGTGCCAACAATCAAAATTGACAGTTATTTTGGCTCCGGTACTAAAGCTGCAGTGATTGCCTTTCAGCGCTTAGCAGGACTTACACCTGATGGTGTAGTCGGCCCTGCAACATGGAATACCTTAGTAGAAGCTTATGAAGATACACTGGATGTTCAAAGTCCTGTGCAGAATGCTTTAGGTCCATATCCAGGTACTGCACTGCGTGTGGGTTCATCTGGTAGTGATGTCCGTAAAGTCCAGTCTGCACTCAATGCGATCAATGGAAATAATGCTTTGGTAGTGGATGGATTGTTTGGTCAGGCAACAGAAAGGGCGGTCCGTACATTTCAAAGTCAGAATGGATTGACTGTGGATGGTGTTGTAGGTCAGGCAACATGGAATCGTTTAAATGAGGTCTTAATCAGTACCTACAGTACGCTATTGACTGATCTGGATAGTTTTCGTTTAAGAGAGATGATCTATGATTCTTATACAGATTTAATGTGGAATACAACAGTCAATTCAATTGATTATTAAAAAAGAGTTCCGTAGAACTCTAGAAATATCGTACTTCAAATCGCTTTTCATCAGGTTGAAGAGCGATTTCTTTTTTATGAATATCATCAACACGAATGAAACGGTCACCTTCCTTGATTTTAGATAAGACGATGCGAATCTGACTGTCTTCACCTTGTATCTGCATTTCAACCATGCCATTGGCCATATTGCGCACAGTACCTGTACATTTGTATTGAATGGCTAAACGCTGTACAAAGGCTCTGAAACCTACGCCTTGTATACGACCTTCAAAAATCATTAGATAACGTTTCATTGTAACCAACCATTCCTTTCTACAAGGCACACATAGGGATGAAAATGCCTTGATTTCTTATTTTGTTTCTTTTATGTTGAACTTGAAGGTGCGCACACTACAAAGCACGGTGGGGTGAGTTGCAGATTACTGTATCTC
>JAFYOL010000185.1 GCA_017560205.1 Erysipelotrichaceae bacterium
ATCGTACCAGTAATCGCACTGGAAAACGTTGAAGATGCCGCTCCACTGGCTCAGGCACTGTGCAATGGAGGACTTCCAGTAGCTGAAGTTACGTACCGTACTGCTTGCGCTCATGATGCAATGATTGAAATGAAAAAAGCATGCCCACAGATGCTGGTTGGTGCTGGAACTGTTTTGACAAAAGAACAGGTTGATTCTGCTCTGGATGCAGGTGCAGAATTTATCGTATCTCCAGGTTTAAACCCTGAAATCGTACGTTACTGTCAGGAAAAGAATGTTCCAATTCTTCCAGGAACTGCAAATGCAAGTGACATCGAAGTAGCTCTGTCTTTGGGACTGACTGCTGTTAAATTCTTCCCAGCTGAACCTCTGGGTGGAATCAAGATGATCTCTGCACTGGCTGCACCATATACTCAGATGAAATTCATGCCTACAGGCGGTGTTTCACCTAAAAACATGAAAGACTATCTGTCTAATCCAAAAATCATCGCTTGCGGCGGTACTTGGATGATTGACAAGAAGGCTATGCAGGAAAAGAACTTCGCTAAGATCGAAGAACTGACTCGTCAGGCTGTAAGAGAAATGCTGGAAATCAAGATTAAGCACATCGGTATCAATGTACCAACTGCTGAAGCTAAGGCAACTGCTGAAATGATGGCTCGTCTGTTCCAGGGTGCTGTATCTGAAACTTCTAAGGGTTACTTCGGTTCACCACTGATTGAAGTGATGAATGAAGGTTACCATGTTGGAACTCATGGTCATATCGCTATGGGTGTAAGCAACACTGAACGTGCAATGGCTTACTTCAAAGCTCTGGGCTATGAATTCGATGAAGAAAGCGTAACTTATGATGCGCACGGTGATGCTAAATTCGCATACTTCAAGGGTGAATTTGCAGGATTCGGTGTCCATCTGGTAAATAACTAAGTTATAATATAGAAAAAGGAGAATACAACTTATGAAAATCGTAACAATGGGCGAAATTATGCTCCGTCTCTCTACTCCTGGCAACACTCGTTTTGTTCAGTCTGATTCATTTGATGTTGTATACGGTGGTGGTGAAGCTAACGTTGCAGTATCATGCGCAAACTATGGTCACGAAGCTTATTTCGTAACTAAGCTGCCTAAGCATGAAATCGGACAGTCTGCAGTTAACGCACTGCGCAAGTATGGCGTAAACACTGATTACATCTCTCGTGGTGGTAACCGCGTTGGTATCTACTACCTGGAAACAGGTGCAAGCATGCGTCCTTCAAAGGTTATCTATGACCGTGCAGGAAGCGCAATCGCTGAAGCAAACCCTGAAGATTTCGACTTCGATGCAATCATGGAAGGTGCTGACTGGTTCCACTGGTCAGGTATCACTCCTGCAATTTCTGACAAGTCTGCTGAACTGACTAAGCTGGCTTGTGAAGCTGCTAAGCGTCATGGCGTTACAGTTTCAGTTGACCTGAACTTCCGTAAGAAACTGTGGACAAAAGAAAAAGCTCAGAGCATTATGCGTCCATTAATGCAGTACGTTGATGTATGCATCGGTAACGAAGAAGATGCTGAACTGTGCCTGGGATTCAAACCAGATGCAGACGTTGAAAAGGGTGAAACAGGTGCTGAAGGTTACAAGGAAATCTTCAAGCAGATGGCTAAAGAATTCGATTTCAAATATGTTATCTCTACTCTGCGTGAATCTTTCTCAGCTACACACAATGGTTGGAAGGCTCTGATCTATAACGGTGAAGAATTCTATGAATCTAAGCGTTATGACATCAACCCAATCATCGACCGTGTTGGTGGTGGAGACAGCTTCTCTGGTGGCGTTATCCATGGTCTGCTGACTAAGCCTAATCAGGGTGAAGCTCTGGAATTCGCAGTTGCTGCATCAGCTCTGAAGCACACTATCCCTGGTGACTTCAACCTCGTATCTGTTGAAGAAGTTGAAGCTCTGGCTGGTGGAGATGCATCAGGTCGCGTACAGCGCTAATTGAACTTAAAAAGGAACTGAAATACTTCAGTTCCTTTCTTTTATTTTGATTTCTTCGTCGTTGACTTTTTCGTCGACGACTTTTTTGTTGTGGCAGTCTTTTTCGTGCTTGTTGACTTCTTGGTTGTACTCTTCTTTGTTGAAGTTGATTTCTTCGTCGTACTTTTCTTCGTTGTTGATTTTTTGGCGGTAGTCTTTTTTGAAGTACTGCTTTTCTTCGTGCTTGTCGATTTCTTGGATGTTGATTTTTTCGTCGTCTTTGTCCCTTCATTCAACAAATCTTCCAGCTTATCTTCAACATCATTATCCTTAATGAATTGACCTACCTGACTTAACAGATTGGTTAACTGATTCGGGTTTTCTGCTTTCTCGTTGTTTTCTACCCATGCTTCCGCAAGCTCATCCAGTTTACCCTGCTTGACAAACTTCTTTGCAGCTTTTAAAACATCATCCATATCAATTCCTGATTCTTTTTTATTTGCCATAACTCTATTCATCCTTTAACATGATTTCATCTGCACATAATCTGGTCTTTGAATCTGTATGCTGCCTGGTCCTGTCGAATTGATTTCAATGAATTCAACGGTATTATGTGCTTCAAGTTTATCCCAGTCATTCCATCCTTCTGGATGAATATGTCTGCCCAGCCAGCAGTTTTCAATGGTTACTTTTGCATGGATTCGCCAAGGACGCGCTATATAACAGGAATGATCCGGCACATCTGGTGCACAGGTAAATCTGCAGTTCAATGCAGTAAATCCTTTTTCCTGTCCTTGAGGTGTTGATGGCGCAAAGACATAACCTGGTTCTGTATTGTAGAATTCACATTCTTCAAACAAAGCTTCTGCTCCTCCAAAAATGAAATCCACACCACCTTCTATACGACAGTTTCTGAACACAAATTTTCTTGGTGTACGTGGTGTATGCTGCTTAGGTCCTAAAAAGCCTCCTGGAATCAATTCTTTTTCAGGAAGAGGTGCCAGAAACAAAGTATCCTGATTGCCTTTAAGCACACAATTTTCCAGTACAATGTCATCACCATCCAGATACAGTGCAATAGCTTGTCCTGCAAGATGACCAGGTCCCGCATTGTTTTCAAAGACGCAGTTTCTGAATATCAGCTGATTTCCATCGACAAGAACAGTAGCGGTTCGAAATGTCCCTACTTTTCGACCGTCTTCATGAATTTCTTTTGCACTTCGATTTCCAGTATAGTGCTGATTTTCAATCAATTTGTTGTTTTCTGAAATTGTAATCTGCATTAGACATTCTCCTCATAAGGAAGAAAACTCTTTCGTTCAAAAGCTTTTCCTTTCATCTTGATTGGTGATACACCATAGACTTCTTTGAATTTATAGGAAAAATAGTTACCATCATTAAATCCGCACGCATACGCAATTTCACTGATTGCCTTATTCGGACAGCTTCTCAATATAAATTCTGCTTTCTGAAGTCTGAATGATGTCAGATATTCATTAAATCCTGTACCTGTTTCTTTCTTGAATACACGTGATAAATGTTCTGAACTGACAGAAAACATCTTCGCAACAGAGCCTAGTTTTACATCATTCATGTAGTTTTCATGAAGATAAGTCAGTGCTTTATTGACCAGACTGTTATCCTCCTTTTTAATCACATATTCATTTGGATGACGCAGCATCTTCAGCAACAGTGTAATCGTCAGACATCTTAACAATTCAGAAGCATATTCATCATGTACATTCTGTTCTTTTTCAATCATTTCAAACAGTTCTTCAAATTCATGGATTGCCTCATTGTTGCGATATAAAATCGTATCTTCCAGTTTTTCCATTATATGCTTAGGAACATAATCAAGTGAACAATTCACCACAATTCTACTGCGTGGTTTCCCGTTATAAATGGTATTGTGTACCATCCCTGATGGAATCAGCACAATATCTCCAGGAACAACCTTAAATGAACGATTTCCTACCAGATAATTGCATTGACCTTCAAGTAAAAAATAGATTTCAAATGCCTGATGAAGATGAGGCATGGAATCTTTATCACTGATATCTTTTACACGACTAAAATAATAATCTGGTAATTTTTTAATTAAAACATCTGCCATAAACATCACAATCTTTCTTACTCTTATCGTAACATTTCAGTTATGAAAAAGGAAGAATCTACAAAATAAAAGGTACTCTTTCGAGTACCTTTATCTTATAAGTTTCTAGTTTTGTTTTCGATGACAACTTCAGTTTCTCCATCAAACAGGTAAACCTGATTGTAAGGAATTGAGAACTGAATCTGTGAATCCATCTTAGGTGTATCATGCGGATCCACCTTCAGGATAGTCTTCACGCCATCGATATCAACATATACGTTTGTGTTGTCACCCAGAAGTTCTGTCAATTCAACAGTTGCGTTCAATACATATGCATTTTCCTTAGCACCCAGTTCAATTGCTTCAGGTCTGAAACCAACAACCATCTTCTTGCCTTCATAAGAAGCCAATGTCTTTTCATCCAGAATATGGCTCAGATCCAGTGATGTCTTGCCAGCCAGAACTGTACCCTTATTCACATCAGATGACATGAAGTTCATTGGAGGTTCTCCAATAAATCCAGCTACGAACATGTTGACTGGTTTGAAATACAGTTCATACGGTGAACCAACCTGCTGTACATAACCATCTTTCATAACTACGATACGATCAGCCATTGTCATCGCTTCTGTCTGGTCATGAGTTACATAAATTGTAGTTGCCCCAACCTTACGATGGATATCTGCAATTTCAGAACGCATTGTAACACGCTGCTTTGCATCCAGGTTTGACAAAGGTTCGTCCATCAGGAAGATACCTACTTTACGAATGATTGCACGACCAATCGCAACACGCTGTCTCTGACCACCTGAAAGTGCTCTTGGCTTTCTTTCAAGATAATCAGTCAGACCAAGGATTCTTGCAGTTTCTGTTACTTTCTTTTCGATGATGTCATCATCAACACCCTGCAAAGAAAGACCAAATGCAATGTTGTCATACACAGACATCTGTGGATAGAGCGCATAACTCTGGAATACCATCGCTACTTCACGTTCACGTGGACCCATTTCATTTGCACGCTGACCATTAATATAGAAATCACCACTGCTGATGTTTTCCAGACCGGCAATCATACGAAGTGTTGTTGACTTACCGCAACCAGATGGTCCTACAAAGACAATGAATTCACCCTGTTCAATATCCAGGTTGAAATTATGAACAGCGTGGAAGCCATTCGGATAAATTTTGTTAATGTTTTTAAATGAGAGATATGCCATAATTGTACTCCTCAACGGTTCTAACAACCGTATTTTCCTAACTTGCGGTAAATAAAATCAACTGCAGGTTTTAAATCCTCTTTTACTGTTCCTTCCAGAACAAGCAATGCATCTGGATTATGTTCATGAATGAGATCAAGAATCAGATCATAATCAAACAATCCCTGACCAACTCCACACTGAACAATTTTACCATCAACTTTTTTATAGTCTTTGATATGAAACAGCAGAATTCGTTCATTAAACAGATTCAGTGCTGTTTTCAAAATTTCATAAATACGATCTTCATTGGAAGCTTCCAGAAGATTGTACAAATCCACAATCACTTTTACATGATCTGAATTAATGCGCTTCAGAGCTTCATCAAGGCGTTCTACTGTACTGCAAACATGTTGAGCAGCAGGTTCAATCGCAAGATAGACACCTTCTTTTTCAGCATGCTTAGCCAATTCTCCAAACACCTCAACAACTCGATCCAAAGCTTCATCAGAGCTGTTCATTGGATGATATGTCCAAGGCTCACCCTGATAAGAACCCGTCTCAGAACCTACCGCAACTGCGTTAAATGTAGAAACCAAAGACAGATACTCTTTGAAAATCTGAATCCCTTTCTGAACCTTCTCTTCATTCGGATGTACCGGATTGAAGTAAGCTCCAAGAAGTGGAATCATCTTATCACTTAAAGTCTCAGAAACCTTTTCAGCTCTTTCTTTTGTGATTGACCCTGGATTGTATGAAACATCATCCAATGACTTGTATGCTACAAGCTGCACGCCATCAAGACCAAGTTCATTCAAACGATCAAGAATGTTCGCTTCACCTTTTACTCCAAGATCATGAGCTCTAATCAAAAGCTTCATCATACTTAAGACCCTTTTTTACGAAGAACTTCTGTGTAGCACAGAATAAACGGTGCAACACCCTTCGCATCATTTTCAACGATTGGTTCAGAAATATAATATTCATAAGAACCATCACGTCGAGTGTTATGTGCAGGACCTAAACCTGCAACCAGACAAATACCACCCAGGTTCAATTCACCTTCTGCATTGAAATCCAGATAGCGTGAACAGATACCATCAAATGTCTTCTGCCCTGCTTCTGCAAAACTTTCATCCAGGACACCCAAACGTGCACCCTTGAGCATTGCATAAGCAATCATCGCAGAACCACTTGTTTCAAGATAGTTGCCTTCTCTGTGTGGCTGGTTGACAACCTGCCAGTACAGATGACTTTCTTCATCCTTAAACTTCAATAGATCACTCATCAGCTGTGTAAAGATTGGAGCAATTTCAGCTCTTGCTGTCTCATCAGTCAATTCAACAACATCAATCATCGCAACAGAATACCATCCAATTGCACGCAGCCAGAAGTTTTTAGATAAACCTGTTTCCGGATCAGCCCAGAAAATTGATTTTGAGCAATCCAGACCATGGAAATAAAGTCCAGTCTTTTCATCTCTCATCAGTTTCGCTACATTTTTAATCTGCATCAAAACATCAGAGAAATCGTTATTGCGATAATACTTAGAGTATTTCGCAGAGAATACCTGAGCCATATACACACCATCCAGCCAGATCTGATTTGGATAAATCAATTTGTGCCAGAAGTTGCCAGTACATGTTCTAGGCTGTTCAACAAGCTGTTCAGCCTGTTTTTCAATCGCAAGGCGATACTTTTCCTTGCCTGTTTTTTCGTAAAGTTCAAACAGCACTCTGCCTTCATTCAAGTCATCCAGATTATACGTACTCTTGTCATAACCTAAGATACTTCCATCTTCATTGACATAGTAATCAATAAAATGTTCTGCAAATGTAAAATACTTTTCATCCTTGGTAATTTCACCAATTGAAAGCAGTGAAGTAATCATGCATCCATCGATGTAATTCCAATGAGGTTTCTTTCCCTGACGAATGCTTTCAATGTTCCACATTGGAGCATTTGGAGTAGAAAGAGAAATCAGACGATCAATATACTTGTCAATTTTAGAATACATAGTGCTCCTTTCAGAGAAGGTTATTCTCTAATCAGTGTTCCAATATTCGAAGCCACCAGCTCTTCGCCTTCAACTCCTTCAAGAGTGACATTGCGAACAGTCAGCGTGCCTACGTTATCAAAATACATACCTACTTTGCAGAATGGATCAAGGTAATCACGCATTGCACATTTAAATGGCTGTGCATCATCTGCATAAGTAAAGCGAATGTTTTCAACCGTAATTTCTTTAATCGGCTGTTCAGGAAGTCCATCGCAGTAGCATGCAGCGCCTTCGCAATCCTGACATTCCATATTTCTGAATGTAAACTTACCAAGATATGGAGTACGTTCATCAACAGGCAGTTTTTCTCTGGACCAGACATATTCAGAATGTTTATCCGGGTCACAGCAGTTGTAATACATGTTGATGACTATTGGACACAATACTCGTTCCATCTTAATGTTTTCAAACAGTACACCATCAATAATCGCATCTTCACCACGACCACGACGCGTCTTGATTCTCAATCCACGGTCAGTATGAGCGAAAATACACTTGTTGACAGTCAGATTTGTAACACCACCGGCCATTTCACTGCCTAATGTTACAGCACCATGACCAAACTGCATCAGACAGTTTGTGATAGTGTGACGATTAGCCGGTTTCTTAAATGTACGGCCAATGTCAATCTTTCCGGATTTGATCGCAATGCAGTCATCACCTACACTGAATCGGCATCCGATAATATTCACGACATCGCAAGCCTCAGGGTCAATCGCATCAGTATTTGGACTGTCCTTTGGCGCCTGGATTTCAACATCCAGGAAATCGATGTTGTTTGAGAAGTAAGGGTGAAGCTGCCATGATGCAGCATTCTTTGCAGTAATTCCATGAACATGAATATCACTGCAGCGGTTAAAGAACAACAGACGTGGACGAGCAACTGTGTAATTCTTTACATCAATCCACCATCCAGCTTCTTCTGCATTGCCATCCACAGTACCACGGCCAATAATTGTGATATCTTTTGCATGGGCTGCAAAAATCAATCCCTGATACATCAGTTCAGCATTGCCTTCCCATGTACCAAAATGAAGGTCTTCATTGTTGACCATATCACTTACAATTCCAGGAATTGCAGGATATTTAGACTTGTCAGGATGTCCCAGCAGTTTAGCACCTTCACTTAATTCAAGCGTAATATGACTCTTTAAATTCAGTGGAGATACAACATATGTTCCTTCAGGGAAATACAAACGTCCGTTTTCAGGAAGATTGTTGATGGCAGTCTGAACAGCGCGTGTATCATCTGTCACACCATCACCAGTCGCAAAGAAATCTTTGACATTCACACAGCAGCTTTCATTCTTTGTTTCAAAAGTCAGTTCACTTTCACAAGCATCTGAAGTTAAAACATAAGATGTTGCTGGTGCCAAATCAAACAGAGAGAAGACATTCGTCTTACCTGCAAGAACTTCTTTACCATTCAAATAAATTTTGTACTCATTTTCAGTGTAGTATGGGTTATCATTCTGCCACTCAAAGCAGGCAGAAGTTGATGATACAAACAGCAGCTTAATCATAACTCATCACTTTCCATTCTTTTTCTTTGCATCAGCTATAACGCTGATCAGTGTGTTTTTAATCAGGAGCAGAAGAACGTCAATTCCCATATAGGCTAAACCAAACAACAATGGTTCAACCCCTACATACATGACTCCTTCAGACCCATTCATCATATTCAGTCCAGCATTCAACAGCTGATAGAACCACATGACACCAAGCAGCACAACCAGTGCATATGGAACATTCAGAATGAATGTCCACCACCCTTTTTGAGGGAACATCATCCATTTTGTGTTCTGACCTTTGTATGTTTCAAAAAATCGGAAAACATTGTTGACTGCTAAATCGGTTACCATCCCTAATACAAGTGCCAGAAGCACAATCATATCTTCCATGTTACCGACATAAAGTCCAAGTCCCCAGAAAATGAAGTAGCATACAGCTCCACTGAACCAGAATTTTACAAATAAAGCGAGAACCCAGGACGGAATCTTATCAATGAAACTGCTTCGATAAGCACGTCCAGGATCTTTTTTTGATTTAGGATATTCTTTCTTCTCAGCATTGAGAAGTCGCTGAACTGCATCTGTTTTTAAATCGTAGTAGTTCTCGATTTTTTCTTCAACTTCAACAGTTTGTTTTTTCTTTTTTGCCACGTTGCTTATTCCTCTTCTGCAAGATCAATTGCTTCAAGTGAACCATTGCCTTCAACTTCAACTGATGTGTTGATCTTCTTCAGCAGTTTAGCAAATACTGGTTCCAGAATAACTGTTACCATTGTAATCACAACAGTTACAATGTGAATTGTCATAATGTACTCTGCATTGTAGATATACTGAGTTGCAGGAGTAACTACGATTGGATTTTCTGGACGAGTCAGAGCATAGTTGATTCTTCCGATGTAGTAAGCATCTGCAGCGATAATAACTGCATACATTACAAACATCAGCCCAATCAGCAGCCAGTTTGGTTTCTGGCGCTTAGGGAATGCACTGAACATGCATACGTAAGACAAAATAGAGAACAGCATCGATACAAATGCAGAGAATCCCATGTGTTTACCATAGATTTTTGCAGTTGTATTTGAAATATCAGTCAAATTGAACGAGAACACGATGACAGATACAGTCAGTGCAAGAAGCGGAATCAGCTGAGGATTCTTCTTCAAAGTGACAAGCATTTTTCTGATGGATTCTTTCAGCCATGAATTTTTCTTAGTGTTTTTTTCCATAACCTCATATCCTCCTATCGAATCGCATTTGTTGTTTCTTTATCGAAGAAATAAACTCGATTGAAACTTACACCAACCTGATCGCCAGGCTTATAGTTTGACCATTCACGGAACTTACAAGTTACCTTGTGCTTTCCGATGTTACCATGTACCAATGTTGTCTGACCAAGGTTTTCATTACCTGTAACAGATACATTGATTGTACCACCCTGAACTACGTTTTCAGGACGAACACCTAATGTGATCACCTTACCAACATAATCCTTCAGCAGTGCCTTTTCTTCAGCATTCAGCTCATAAACCATGCCTTCTCTAACCAGCTGATTTTCTTCAACAGTTACATCAAAGAAATTCATTGGAGGCAGACCAATAAATGAAGCTACAAACAGGTTCGCTGGTGAATCATACAGTTCAAGTGGTGTACCAATCTGCTGAACATGTCCCATAGACATACATACAATACGGTCAGCCAAAGTCAACGCTTCAGTCTGGTCATGTGTTACATACAGCATTGTTGCACCTAAACGCTTATGCAGCAGCAGAATTTCACGACGAGTTGCACTTCTCAGCTTAGCATCCAGGTTTGACAGAGGTTCGTCAAACAAGAATACCTTTGGCGTACGTACGATAGCACGTCCCATCGCAACACGCTGTCTCTGTCCACCAGAGAGCTGTCTTGGTTTTTTGTTCAACTGTTCAGTCAAACCAAGAATTTCAGCGGCAGCCAAAACCTTTTCATGAATCACATTTGGATCTTCATGACGCAGTGTCATAGAGAAAGCCATGTTTTCATAAATTGTCATATGACCATAAAGCGCATAGTTCTGGAAAACCATAGCGATATCACGGTCTTTTGGTGGCTTGTTTGTTACATCTTCACCATCAATGATCAGCTGACCAGAAGAAATATCTTCAAGACCTGCAATCATGCGAAGTGTTGTTGACTTACCACATCCTGATGGCCCGACAAGGACAATGAATTCACCGTCATTGATATCCATATTGAAATCATAGACAGCCTGTACATTGTTGTCATAAATCTTATTAATGTTTTGAATTTTTATGGAAGCCATATCTTCGAGCCCCACCTTTCTTTATCAACATTCCTCGTTAATCAATACCGAGTTCTTTTTTGTAGTTTACAAGAGTTGTTGTCTTCTTAATACCGACAACACCTGATACGAAACAGCATGCTGCTGAAGCAACCAGGCATCCAATGACATACATAAACTGTCCATTTCCCATAACCAGTGTTTCAACACCGTTGAGAACTGTTGTAGCTGTGTGTGCAGCCATTGGAATTCCAAGGATTCTGATCAGCTGGAAGCAACCCAATCCAAGAACTGCGTAAGCATAACTCAGATTGTAGTTCTTCAGCCCTTCAGATGAAAGGAAAGCTGTCAGCAGGAACACCAGATTGCAAAGTACGGATACACCAATTTTGATTGTGTAA
>JAFYOL010000186.1 GCA_017560205.1 Erysipelotrichaceae bacterium
GAATGGAGTTCAGACACGCTATGAATACAATCGCTATGGACTGGAAAAGATCATCAATGCCAAAGGACAGATCAAGAGAAATGAATATGACGCATTGGGAAGACTTGTCAAGATTACTGATTTCGATGGAAAGACGATCAGTTACACCTATGATGTTCTTTCAAGAGTGACCAGTGAAACAGACAAAAAGGGAAATGTGACCTCTTATGAGTATGATCTGGCAGGAAACATCATCAAAAAGAGCACATCAAGAGAAGTCATCGACTATGTATATGATGATGCGGGAAATCTCATTCAGGAAAAATCAACAGTAAGAAGGGAAAATGAAACAGAAGATACAGTCAAGATCATACAGATGATCTATGATGCCATGAATCGAATGATTAGTATCACTGATCCTGAGGGAAATACTTCAGTGAATGTCTATGAAAATGGACGATTGAAATCAAAGAGTGATGGACTTGGAAGAACTGTGACCTATACCTATGACTCGATGAATCGCATCATCAAGGAAACATACAGTGACGGCACAGTACTGACAAAAAGCTATGACAAGGAAGGAAATGTCGTATCAGAAATCGATGGAAGAGGGAACACCACTTCATATGAGTACAACAAGCGTAATGATCTGATCAAAAAGACAGATCCATACAACAAGTGCACTCTCTATGCAGTAGATACGATGAAAAATGTCGTCAGTATCACTTCGCCAGCAGGAGTGATCACAAGCTATGAATATGACCTTGATGGGAACATGACCAAAGAACTCCTTTCAGGAAGAGTCATCAAGGCAATGACTTATGATGCATATCATCGACTGGAAACTGAAACCGTACTTGGCGTCACGAAGACCTATGTCTATGACAGCAATGACAACATCATCAAGACCACAGAACCGTCTTTCGATGAAAATGAAGAACTGGTCACAGATTATGTTTATGATGAACATCATCGTCTTACAGAAAAGAAACTGAATTCATCAGTGGTTGAAAGCTATGTGTATGATGTCTATGATCAAGTGACTCTGTTCACTGACAAATATGGCATGGAAACAGCATACATCTACAATGATGACCAGACGGTGTACCAGAAAAGCAGAGATGGGATCATAGAGACCTATCAGTATGATCTCAATGACCAGCTGATCAAAATGACTGACAATATCATTCTTGAAACAGAAACATCAGGCAATGAGATCCTATATGCATATGATGCAGCAGGGAACATGATCACAGAAACGGAAAACGGACAGATCCGAAGCTATGAATATGACTGTTTCGATCGAGAGATCAAAAAGACAGATGCACTGGGAAGAGTGACGCTGACAAGCTATGACAAATCAGGAAACATCACTCAGATCATCAATGGAGCAGGAAACATCACGCTGTATGCCTATACCAAAAACAATCAGCTGGAAAGTGAATCAGTGAAGCTGAATGCATCAGGTGCAGCAAAACTGATCAAGCGTTATGAATATGATGCAGATGGACGTCTAGTCAAAGAAACTAGTGGTGACAACAGCAATATCCAGTACCAGTATGACTTGTATGATCAGGTGATCAAAAAGATCGATGAGAGAGGATACAGTACAGAATACAGTTATGATACAAGAGGAAACCTGATCAAGACCACAGATGCAAAGCAGAATGAAACAGAGATGTTCTATAATCAGCTCAATCAGCTGATAAGAACTGTCGATCAAGAAAACAATCAGACAGTATATGAGTATGACATCTACGGCAATGTTTCAAAGATCACAGATGGTGAAGGCAAAGCTGAAAGCTATGAATATCTGGCCAATGGAAACATCTCTGAAAAAACAGATAAGGCAGGGATCACATCGCTGTGGTTCTATCAGGATGGAAAACCATGGGTCTATAGTCTGGGCGGCCATATGATGGAATATCACGCTTATGATGACTATGGACGACCAGCCAATGTACAAAATGAAGACAGAGTTGTAGAAGTCTATAAGTATGACAAGCGTGGAAATCTGATCATCCTGAAAGATGGAAATCTCAACACGACATCTTATGAATATGATGCAGAAGATCAGCTGATCAAGATGACAGATCCAAATGGAACGATCACCATCTATGAGTATGACGGTGCAGGAAGACCAATCAAGGAAACAGTCAATTCTGAACGCGAGACACGTTATGAATATGATGTGTATGGTAATGTGTCAAAGATCATCGATGGTGAAGGTATCATCACAACATATGAATATGATGTCAAAGGACATCTGATCAAAGAAACAGATGGACTTTCAAAAAGCAAACTCTATGAATATGATGCATGTGGAAATCTGGTCAAGGAAACTGACCGCTTAGGAAACAGTGTGAACTATGTCTATGATGAATTGGGAAATCTGATCCAGATCAAAGACAAAAAAGGAAATGCAACGACATATAGCTATGATGATGCATCAAGACTGATCCGAGTACAGGATGCAAGAGGATACAGTGTGAGCTATACGCTGGATGCAGTGGGAAACATCGTGAAACAGACATCAGGTGATGCAGAAATCACTTATACCTATGATGGAAACGGCAATGTATTGACGATCAAAGACCCTGACAACAAAACAGAAAGTTTTGTATACAATTATCTGCAGAAAATCGCAAAGCACACAAAGAAAGACGGAAGCATCCTGAACATGACCTATGATGCATCAGGAAATAAACTGACAGAAAATGATGTGACCTACAGCTATGACAATGCAGGAAGACTGATCCAGATGGTCGATGAACACGGAACGACAACTTACAGTTATGATGCAGCAGGAAATCTGATTAGCACGACACAAAGAGGAGAAACAGTCAGTTATCAGTACAATGCCTATCATGAAAAGACAAAAGTGATCTATCCAAACGGTACAGAACAGACATACAGTTATGATGATGCAGGAAAGATGACAGGAACTTCATATCTTGGAGTCACAGTGACATATGCTTATGACAATGCAGGCAGAGTGGTCAAGGAATATCATTCCAACAACATCATCGTAGATATTGGATATGATGCAGAAGGAAATATCACAGTCTATAAGAACAGACTGAACAACGTTCTGGTGAACCAAAGCATCTATGTGTATGACAAAAATGGATCCATCACAAGAGAGACAAGAATGGTGGATGGCACAACATCCATGATCGATCATGTCTATAATGAAAATGATGAACTGATCAAAACAACAGAAACAGTGAATGGTTCAGCAACAGTGAC
>JAFYOL010000187.1 GCA_017560205.1 Erysipelotrichaceae bacterium
AGTCATCCAGGCAGCTTTGGCCATTCAGCCTGGTATTGTAGCTGGATATTCAAAAGAGCTGGAACAGCTGTTTGCCTCAAACAGAGAACGCTTCGCCATGTTGAAACAGAAATCTGAATGAAATCAGCAGCAATCTCACAAAATGAGATTGCTGTTTTAATTTGGACTTTGATTGATGTGGAGTTCAACTGAGAAAGTGTGCTATAATATACGCTGAAGGAAGAGGTTTTTAGTATGGCTTTTTTACCTGTTACAAAAGAAGAAATGCTGGAAAGAGGATGGGAACAGCCTGACTTTGTCTATGTCTGTGGCGATGCTTATGTGGATCATCCATCCTTTGGACATGCGATTATATCAAGAACATTGGAAGCACATGGCTACAAAGTCTGCATGCTTTCACAGCCTGAGTGGAAAAAGCGTGATGATTTCATGCGTTTTGGAAGACCGCGTTTAGGTTTTCTGGTTTCTGCAGGCAACATTGATTCCATGGTGAATCATTATTCTGTCAACAAGCGCAGAAGAGATAAAGACAATTACACCGACAAAGGTGAAATGGGCAAGCGTCCAGATCGTGCAACGATTGTGTATTCACAGAAGATTCGTGAATGTTATAAGGATGTACCGATCATTATTGGGGGCGTAGAGGCATCTTTGCGTCGTTTAGCTCATTATGATTACTGGGATGATAAAGTGCGTCAGAGTATCCTTGTGGACTCTGGAGCAGATATCATTTCTTATGGTATGGGTGAAAACAGCATTGTTGAGATTGCGGATGCTTTAGACAGTGGTATGGACGTTTCTGATATCGTTTATATCAAAGGTACAGTCTATAAGTCGAAGCGTATTGATCATCTGTTTGATTATGATTTATTGCCTGGTTATGGTGAAATCTGTGCTTCTAAAGAGTCTTATTGCGATTCATTTAAGACACAGTTTGAAAATACGGATGCAATTACGGGTCATGTACTGGTTGAGCCTTACAAGGGTCTGTATGTGATTCAGAATCCACCTGCACTGCCACTGAGTCGCCAGCAGATGGATGATACCTATTCACTTCCATTTGAACGTACGTTCCATCCAATGTACAGTTATATTCCTGCCATTGAAGAAGTTCAGTTCTCCATTATCTCTAATCGTGGATGTTTTGGGGCATGCAGTTTCTGTGCATTGACATTCCATCAGGGACGTACCATTCAGTCTCGTTCAAAAGAAAGCATTGTAGAGGAAGCAAAACTGATTACGCAGCATCCTCAGTTTAAAGGATATATTCATGACGTAGGTGGTCCAACTGCACAGTTCTATCATCCAAGCTGTCATAAACAGACAGAACATGGTGTCTGCAAGACACGTCAGTGTCTGGATCCTAAACCATGCCGTAATCTGAATGTAACACATAAAGATTATCTGAATATTTTAAGAGAACTGCGTACATTACCAAAAGTTAAAAAAGTATTTGTACGATCCGGTGTACGTTATGACTATCTGATGCATGATCCGGATGATACATTCTTCAGAGAACTGGTTCAGCATCACATTTCAGGTCAGCTGAAAGTAGCTCCTGAACATGTATCCAATAAAGTGCTTCGTATCATGGGTAAATGCAATCATGAATTGTATGAAACATTCCGTGAAAAGTACATTAAACTCAATGAGGAATATGACAAGAAACAGTTCCTTGTGCCATATCTGATGAGTTCACATCCTGGATGTGACTTGAATGCTGCAATTGAACTGGCCTGCTACCTCAAGAAGATTGGACATACGCCTCAGCAGGTACAGGATTTTTATCCAACACCAGCGACATTGTCGACAACGATGTATTACACAGGAATGCATCCAATTACACGTGAAAAAGTGTATGTAGCCAAGAGTTTTGAAGAAAAGCTGGCTCAACGTGCTTTGATGCAGTTCAGTTATCCGAAAAATTATGACATTGTCTACCAGGCTTTGATGAAGGCGGGGCGTGAAGATCTGATTGGGTATAAACAGACTTGTCTGATTCCACCATATAAAAAGAATCCCGGGCAGAACACAAACAACAGAAAACCTGCTCCATCAGGATCAAAATCAGCTTATGGCAAACCTGCAGCACAGGGTTCAAAACCATCTGCAGGACCTAAGAAATCAACGGCTGGTTCTCGTCCTTTAGAACGTAAGAAAACAACAGGAAATGCCCGTCCTGCAAGAGGGAAACAGCGATGATCAAGGCAATTTTCTTTGATGTAGATGGTACACTCTACTATAACCAGCAGAATCGTGTTTTACCTAGCACAATGGCTGCGTTAAGGAAGTTAAAGGAAAAAGGGTACTTGTTGTTTCTGAATACCAATCGTACTTATGATGAAGTATTGCCTTTAGGATCTGATGTACTGAATCTTCTGGATGGCATGGTTCTTTTAGGAGGATCATGGCTGAAGGGCAAAGATAAAGACATTGAAGTGCCTGTACTTGATCCAAAGGAAAGTCAGAAGGCAATTGATTATCTGGAAGAACATCATCTGTTGTACCGCTGGGTACATTCTGGAGGCCATGGTTATCTCAACTGCAATGATGATCATCTGGTAGGGATGTTTGAAAATGCATACACGATGCATCCAGATATCAAAGCCTATGAAGGTGAACCATTAGCTGCCATTTTGTGGTATACACTGGATGATGAAGTTCGTGATGATATGCGAAACATTTTAACCAGTGCAGATCACATTGTGATGGGGTATCCAAATGAAATCATTTTGAAAGGTTCTTCAAAAAGCCGTGGTATGCAAAAGATGGCAGAATCATTTGGATTGAAACTGGATGAGTGTGCAGCTTTCGGTGATGGTCTGAATGATGCAGATATGCTGAAAGAGGCAAAAATCGGTGTTGCAATGGGCAACGGCAAAGACAACTGCAAAGCAGCTGCAGATTATGTCACAGAACGAATTGAAAATGACGTGCTGTACAATGCCTGTCTCCACTATTGGTGGATAGAAAGGGATTTTCATGAGAATTGAAAACGAAAAGGTTGTGTTTGAGGCAACCGAAAGAGCAGCAGAAATTACCAGCTTCATTCTGAAAGAAAATGGATGGGAAGCCATGTGGCAGGGAAATCCAGAATTCTGGGCAGGAAGAAATCCAATTCTGTTTCCAATTGTAGGAAGTACTTTTGACAAGATCATTCATCTGGATGGTGCAGAATACAAAATGGGCAATCATGGTCTGTTAAGAGCCGCTATGTTTACTCTGGAATCTTCAACTGACAATTCCATGACTTTCTCTTACAGCTCAAATGAAGAAACAAAGAAACAGTATCCATTTGATTTCAAAGTGTCTGTTACATATACTTTGGAAGGTGCTGGAGTTGTCGTACATTATGACATTGAAAATACAGGAAAGGGTCTGATGCCGTTCAGCTTTGGTCTGCATCCTGCATTCAACTGCCCATACAACCCTGAAAAAACATATGAAGATTACAAGATTGTCTTCCCATGTGAAGAAAATCAGGATTATACAGTTCCAATGAAGGCTGAAAAAGAAATTCCGCTTTCAAGAGAAATCTTCCAGAAATATCCAACATTGATTTTCGAATATCTGAACAGCCCATATGTAGATCTGACAGATGGTCAGCATGGTGTTCGTGTTTCATGTGCTGGTTATCGCTGGTGTGCTTTCTGGACACCAAAGAATGCACCATTTTTGTGCATTGAGCCATGGCATGGACATGGGGATTATGGTGTAGTGGACACTGATTTCAGAAAACGTGAAGGTACAATGGAACTTCCGGAAGGAAAAGTTTATTCAACTGAATATAAAATTGAACTGTACTAAGATTTAATGGTCTTTTCTTTAAATTGTGGTACAATAAGACAGAAGATAAAGGAGATTATTATCATGAAAGTTATTATCTGCGAAAACTACGATGAACTGAGCCAGAAGGCGTTTGAAGTGATGAAGGAAGTTGTTACTTCTAAAGAAAACCCAGTTCTGGGTCTGGCTACAAGATCAAGTCCAATTGGTCTGTACAAGTGCATGATCAAAGATCATCAGGAAAACGGAACAGACTACTCTAAAGTAACTACATTCAACCTGGATGAATATGTAGGTCTGGAAAGAAATCATTCACAGACTTATTACACATTCATGCATGAAAATCTGTTCGAAGGTATCGAAATTCCTGAAGAAAACGTACACCTGCCACTGGGTAATGGTGATCTGGAACAGAACTGTGCAGATTATGAAAAGGCAATGGAAGACTACGTTGTAGATATTCAGCTGCTGGGTATCGGCTCTAACGGTCACATCGGATTCAATGAACCAGGCACAAGCTTTGATTCACTGACTCACGTTGTAGAACTGAAAGAAAGCACAAGAAAAGACAACGCACGTTTCTTCGATCCACTGGGAGAAGAAGTGCCTACACACGCTTGCACAATGGGTATCGCAACAATCATGAAGTCAAGAAAAGTTCTGATCGTTGCCAATGGTGCAAACAAGGCTGATGCAGTTTACGCTATGGTTAAGGGTGAAGTTACAGAAGAATGCCCAGCATCAGTACTGCAGAGACACAACGATGTTGTTGTGATCGTAGACAAAGCTGCTGCTTCTAAGCTGTAAGCATATGTCTTGCTGAGTTTTCTGAAAGTGGATATACTAAAGAAAACAAACAGGAGGAATTTTCATGAGAATTATTAATACAGAAGAATTTAATCAGGTTGTGACAGAAAAAGCTGTGCTTTTGGATCTGTATGCTGACTGGTGCGGTCCTTGCAAGATGATTGCTCCAATGCTGGATGAACTGTCTGCTAAATATGAAGGACAGGTAACATTCGTGAAAGTGAATGTTGACAATGACCCTGAAGTTGCACAGAGATTTGGTGTTATGTCCATTCCAACACTGATTACATTCAAAGATGGTCAGAAAGTTAAGCAGGTTGCAGGTTTCCAGCCTAAGCCTATGCTTGAAAAGATGATCACAGAATTGCTTTAAAATGAAGAATCCGGAAGAATTTCCGGATTCTTTTTATTTAATAGAAAGTTCTCTAGAATTCATGAAAATGACCCCACTTGAAACCATGTAGGGCTTATGGTAATCTATAATCACTCAAAAGAAGAAGTTATTGGCATATACGCATACTGAATTGAATAGGTTGAGTTGAATGTCAAAGGCTTCTTCTTTTTTGTTTCTAAGGGGGATTTAGCTATGAAGACAGTAACACTATCCAATCGTTTCTATGATCATGAAC
>JAFYOL010000188.1 GCA_017560205.1 Erysipelotrichaceae bacterium
AGAAAAGCTTTCGGATGAAGGCAAGACTCCTTTGTATTTTGTAAGAAATGGTATGCTTGCTGGTGTGATTGCGGTTGCAGATGCGATTAAATCAGATTCCAAAGAAGCGATTGTTCAGATGAAAAATATGGGATGTCATGTAGTCATGTTGACAGGAGACAATGAAAAGACAGCCAAGGCAATTGGCAAGCTGGCTGGTGTGGATGAAGTGATTGCAGGTGTTCTGCCATCGGGCAAAGAAGCTGTGATTCGAAGACTCCAGAAGAAAGGTAAAGTCATCATGGTGGGTGATGGTATCAATGATGCGCCTGCTTTGACACGTGCAGATATTGGGATTGCGATTGGTGCGGGAACCGATGTCGCGATTGATGCTGCCGATGTGGTGCTGATGAGAAGCACACTAATGGATGTGCCTGCTGCATTGCGTTTAAGTCGTTCAGTATTAAAAAACATTCATGAAAACCTGTTCTGGGCGTTCTTCTACAACAGTGTGGGGATTCCACTGGCTGCGGGTCTGTTTATTTCGACATTGGGCTGGAAACTGAATCCAATGTTTGGTGCTGCTGCGATGAGCTTATCGAGCTTCTGTGTTGTCAGCAACGCTTTGAGATTAAACTTTTTTAAGATGCACGATGCATCGAAAGATAAACCAAAACGTCATAAGAAACAGAAGGAGGTGAAATCGATGGAAAAGACAATGAAGATTGAAGGTATGATGTGCATGCACTGTGAAAACCGTGTAAAGAAGACACTGGAAAAGATTGAAGGTGTTGAAAGTGCAGTTGTATCTCATGAAAAAGGAACTGCAGTTGTCACATTGAATGCAGAAGTTGCCAACGATGTGCTGAAAAATGCAGTAGAAGCACAGGATTACACCGTAATTTCAGTTGAATAAGAATGGGAAACCATTCTTTTTCTTTGGTATAATAAGAAAAAAGGAAATACGATTATGAACATCAATGAATATCAGAAATTAGCGATGACTACCTTGAATCCAGAACTCTCTAAAAAAGATGTGCTGATCAATGGTGTCATGGGATTGTGCGGAGAATCAGGTGAAGTGATTGACCTGGTGAAAAAACATCTGGCTCAAGGACACGAGCTGGATAAAGAGAAAATGATCAAGGAATTGGGTGATGTTGCCTGGTATCTGGCAGAAACTGCGTATGCATTGGATGTGGACCTTGAAACAGTTATGGTCCGCAACATTGAAAAGCTGAAAGCACGTTATCCACAGGGCTTTGATCAAAATCGTTCGATTAACCGTCATGAGTAGATATGATGATTTCTTTCTGCGTGTAAAACGTTCTAAATTCAGAAGCAGTTTTCATTTAAGACAGAAAGAGAAACAATATGTACAGGAAAAAGGGATGGAAGTCATTGAGAAACATGCCTATGACTTTATCTCAAGTCGATTAAGTGTACCGGACAATGATGGCGCACAGACTCCAATGAAAGGTCATCCTGTTTTTGTGGCTCAACATGCCACAGGATCGTGTTGTCGTGGTTGTCTTGAAAAGTGGCATCGCATTCCACGTGGTTATCCACTGACACCTGTTCAGATCAGGTATATCGTATCCATCCTGATGACATGGATTGAAAGGGAAATGGACATTCAATGAAAGAGATTTTAAAAGATCATTTGAAGAAATATCCTCAGATGCAGATTCAGGATGCAGTGAAACTTTTGTTTCAAAGTGAGTATGGACCTGGTCATTTGTTGAGGAATACTGACTATGCCAGAAAACTGCTGGTGGAAGAAATTGAGCTGACAAAGGATGATGAACCTGCAATTGAGAAAATATCTGATCAGTATGTGCGTTTTTATTTAGGGAATCTGACACTGGATGATATAGATGATGTTTTAGGTGCTATGATTGAAAGTGCACAGATTCAAGGTTCGAAAGAGAACTTCATGAAGAAACTCTCTGATTTAAAAGAGATGAATCTGTTTGATGGTGATGAACTGGATGAATATTTGAATGAATATTTAAAAAGAGACTCTTTGATGGTCTCTCATAGTGATGTGTATCGTGCGTGTTATCAGCCGCATTACCGTGTGCTGCTGAAAGAATGTGCAGAAAAGCTGATGTTGAAAAAGTGAGGAAGTAAAGATGAAACAGAGAATTGAGATTGAATCATTGACAAAGAAGTATACCATTCCATCCGTGGTGACAATGCCTGAAAATGAAGGTCCGCATCCTGTGGTGGTGATGTGCCATGGTACAGGAAGCAACAAGGATGAAGCAGGGAATCTGTATGTAGAGCTGGCAGACAGTCTGGCAAAACAGGGGATTGCCTCCATTCGTTTTGACTTTGTGGGCAATGGTGACAGCAAAGAAGATTATATTGGCTATACATTGACCAGTGCAGTGGATGATGTGAAAAGTGTTGTTGAATACATCAAACAGCATCCCTCTCTTTCAGAAGAACACATGGGCTGTGTAGGTTTTTCACAGGGCGGCAGTGTGATGGTGCTGTCTGTGAGTGAAATCGAAGAATTCAAATGTGGTGTTGGCTGGTCGGCTGCACTGACATTGATTGAAATGGCCAATGAAGAAATGAGAAAAACAGCTGAAACACAGGGCTGGGCATGGCTGGATTTTGATTTCAGAGATTCTGTTCGCTTAAGCAAGCAGTGGATGGATGAAGCTGCCAAGCTGGATTTGCTTCCTCTGCTTGAAAGAAGAGGGCTTCCACTTCTGGCCATTGCAGGGACATTGGATACAGTTGTGCCTTGTGCATGTTCAGAAAAGATGGTCAAGGCAACACACAATCCACAGTCTGAATTGATGCTGGTGGAAGGGGATCATATTTTCTGCGTGTTTGAACATGATCGTGTATGGAAGCCTGTTGTAGAAAAGACGACTGTCTGGCTGAAGGAGATGCTGTAATGGAACTGTACATTGAACAGATGGCCTGCAGTTTGCTGGATACTTCATCTGGAATGATGCATCAGGGAAAGCTGAAAGATGATTTTAATGAACTTGATCATAAAACGGCAGAAAGTCTGATTAAAAAGGCGTTTGGTGCACACCCTAAAGATGCCTTTCTGACTGAAAAAAGTCCTGTATGGTTAAGAAGACAGCAGGATATTGAGGATCTGGAAGTGTATTATCAGGAACTCACAAAAGCCTGGTACGATATGAAAATGAAAGCTGGATTGCATGAAGTGAGTGCTTTTCTGTGCATTCAGTATCAGCGTGACAACATGGATGAAGTCCTGTTTGTGGACAATGTGCTTTCTGAAGCGATGGTTGTACAGGCAGTGCCTACACCATCAGGAATGGATTATCAGACGATGAAAATCAATTCTGTGATGACATCTTCAATCTCAAAGAAAGATCGTTTTCTGATCTGGCAGTGGCGCAATGAAAATCTGCGTTTAAAAGAAGATCCTGCTCAGATTGAGGGAGAAGTGCTTCATCTGTGGAGTGAGAAACTTTTTCATCTGAAGGCAGAAAAGACTGAAAAAGAAATCTATCAAGTAATTGAACAGGCTGTCAAAGACATTTCTTTTAATCATGGTATTCCGCAGGAAGAAACTCTTCCTGAATTAAAGGCAGTGCTTTCTGATGTTGAGAAAGTAACGCCGGAGGCTGTAGCTCATGCAGTGTTTGAGCATCGCCCTGATGCTCAGGTGGTCTTAAAGGCACGTATGGCAGATCATGGCATCAGTGAACCTGTTTCTTTTGATTCTTCTCGTCTGGCTAAAAAAGATCGTACTTTAAAGATGATTACTGATGCTGGGATTGAGATTATTGTGCCTTCAAGTTTATTGAAACGTACGGATCTGATTGAGATTACAACGCATGATGATGGTACATCATCCATTGAACTTCATAACATCGGTCAGCTCAAAAACAAATAAGAAACTTGCAATTTAAGTGGTGTGTGTTATAATGAACAGGCAATTGCGCGTGTGGCGAAATTGGTAGACGCACTAGACTTAGGATCTAGCGCCTTCGGCATGGGGGTTCGAGTCCCTTCACGCGCACCACTTCAATCGATTAAGGATGCTTCGGCATCCTTTTTTCTGTTTTAGTGTGAACTTTACTTAGATAAGGAAATGTTCATAGGCAATTCAGAGTTTAATGACTATAATAGAAGTACACGGAGGTGATTGCATGGATATCTTGGATTATCTGCATTGGCGTTCAGATCTGACTTTTGATGAACGTCCTTACAATGAACTGGATGCAGTGGCATTCTGTGCATTGGGATATGAGATTCTTGATGAAGTGTTTAAAGATAAAAAGATGATGACTCTGGATGAGGTGGCAGAACAGTTTTTTATGATGCATGATGAAACTGCATTGAAAAAGCGTTTGTCGGTCTCTGCAAGAAGTTATGAAATTCTCAAGGCGATGAGAAATACAAGACGTTATGGATCATTGATTGTGGCAGGTTATGTCAGTGAGATTGATCATGATCTGGATCTGCAGTTTTCAGTGATGACTTTGATTCATAAGGGAAAATGGAAAGCTGTGATTTTCCGTGGTACAGATGATACGATTACTGGATGGAAAGAAGACTTTGCGATGTTGTATCGTGATGAAGTGCTGGCACAGCGTAAAGCAGTTGAATATATGAGTGAAATCACAAAAGATGAATCCCTGATCAATCGTCTGTTTGGGAAGATGGACTATTATGTGGCAGGGCATTCAAAGGGTGGTAATCTTGCGATGTATGCCTGTGCACATGTGAATGAAAGTGTACAGAAACGTATTAAGCGCATTGATAACTTTGATGGACCTGGATTCAGACAAGAAGTATGGGACACACCATCAATGAAAAACATCCTTCCTGTGATGCGTACGTACCTTCCTGGAGATAGTTTCTTTGGACGTATGTTTATCAATGACAGTGAGAAAATCCTTGTCCAAAGCAATAAAAATGGTCTGATGCAGCATCATTTGTATCACTGGCAGGTCAATGTGGATCAGCTGATTAGAACAGATGCATTTGAAGAAAGTTCCGATAAGGCAATTCTTAAACTGAATGAACTGATCAATGATCACACAGAAGCAGAAATGCAGGAAATTGTGGAATCAACGTTCAGATTGGCGGAAACGTTGGGTCTGATTAAAATCGCTGATGTGACCAAGGTGGACTTGATGAAAGCAGTAAAAGCATTAAAAGAACTGACTGAACTTGACAGTAAGACAAAGAAAGTACTGGTTGAACTAGTCGGTGTTTTATTAAATCTGTCATTTTAATGGAGAACTAAGAATGAAACATGTTTATTTGTGTGCTTATGGTGATGCCAATCACCATGAAAGAGGGATTGTGAGATTGAATGTGGATCTTGAAACAGGAGAACTGCACAAAGAGTTTGTGCTTCCTTTAAATGGGAAATGCAACCTGGTAACAGAATACAATCATCATCTGTATCTTTCAGTAAAATATCCTGAAGGGTCCAGAATTGAAGTTTATGATGAGAATTATGAACTGATTAAATCTTATCCATCAGAATACTTTTATAGTTATGGTCAGGTCGTTGAAAACAAGTTTCTGCTGGCCAGTTATGAAAGTGGCGTAGATAGTGTCTTTGATTTTGAGAAAGAAGCATTTACTGCCCATTGTGTTCATCAAAGAGAAAACTACGAAGGAAAGACAAAATCTCATTACATTCAGAAGCTGAAAGATGGTCAGATTGTTGGTATTGAAAATGGTCATCAGCAGTTCATTGTGTATGAAGATATGAGTCTGAATGTGAAAAAGATTGTGGAATATCCACCAATTAACATTCGTCTGTTAAGTGTTCATCCGGATGGTAAAACAGCGTATATGAACACAGAATATTCCAATGAACTCATTGTGCTGGAAACTGAAAACTGGAGTGTAACCGATCGCTGGCAGATGGCAGATCAGTCCGATTGGTACAGTGGAGGCAATGCCATCAGTGAAGATGGTGCTTATGTCTGTGCTTCAGTGCGTGGACAAGACCGCATTCATGTGTTCAGACCCTTTGGTATGAGCATTGTGCCTGTGGGTTCCTTTGGGTGTGGGCGTATACCGCGAGATCTGGTGTTTGTGGAAGATCTGTTGTTTGTGAGCTGCACCGATGACAACAAGGTTGAAGTCTATGATTTTGCAGATGAGATGTTTGAAAAGATTGCAGAAGTGGATGTTGCGCAGCCTGTCACATTTGGGATGAAGTCATGATTAAGACAATTGAGAATTATCTGAAAGAACATCAGATAGAAGATAAAGTGAGTCTGTTTTATCACAAACCTTCAACAGGTGAAACTTATGCGTACCGTGAAGATGTGATGATGCTGGCGGCAAGCACCATCAAAGTGCCTGTGGTAATGGCCTGGACTGATCTGGTGCATCAGGGGATTGCATCTTATGACACAAAACTGGAATATTGTGAACGTCACTATGAAGAAAGTGATGCCAAGGCACTGTATGACAGTTATGCTTATGGTGATTCTGCTCCATTGAAAGAATGCATGGAACTGGCGATTGTGTATTCGGATAACCCTTCCAATCACATGATGAGAGAATATTATAAGGATTATACAGGAATCACTTTTCGACAGTGGTTTGCCCAGTATTCCAGCAAACCTGTTGAAGATGAGTTCTATACACGAAATCTCATCAGTGCTGCAATCATGCAGGAAGTGATGAAGAAGCTTTATGACAATCAGGATCAATATAGTCAATTGATTGACTGGATGAAAATTGCCGCAAAGGGACAGTATATTCAGTCCAATCATTTTGATTTTGAGGTGGCTCAGAAGTATGGAGAATATGATAAATATGAACATACAATGGCTATTCTGTATCAGAAAGAACCTGTCTTAGTGGGTATCTTTACTGAGCTTGCGGGTGATATCGCCAAGAAAACAATACGTGATTTATCGAAAATCATGGCCTTTTCCTCAATCCAGTAAAAATGGTAAAAAGTGGCTTAAAATAAGCATTTTCTTACGAAAAAGTGCTTGCAGAAAAGAAAGTGCCATGATATTATTTATGAGCACTTACTTTGGGTTGATGTGATACCCAAGGCGGAAGGAGAGAAAGACATGAAAAACGGAATTCATCCAAACTACAAGAAATGCACAGTTACTTGCCAGTCATGTGGCGCTACATTCGAATCAGGTTCTATCAAAGACAGCATCAAGGTAGATACTTGCTCAAACTGCCACCCATTCTACACTGGTAGACAGCGTTTTGCTGCTGCAGCTGGACGTATTGAAAAGTTCAATAAGAAGTACGGCATTAAATAAAAATAAGGGAATTCAACCCTTATTTTTTTTGGTATAATTTATACGTAATTTAGATAAAAAGAAACAGGAGGAAATTGACCATGGAAGTCATGTTGAATCGATTGAAGGGTAGTCATGATCGTTATGAAGAAATCAACAATCTGATGATGGACCCTGAAGTAACATCCAATCCAAGAGAACTGACAAAACTGGCCAAGGAACAGGCTGGTATTCGCCAGCAGGCTGAAGCCTATGTTGAACTGACAACACTTCTGAGCCACATTGAACAGGCTGAAGAAATGATGCAGGAAGATGATGATGAAATCAAGGAAATGGCAGAACTTGAACTGTCAGAACTTTTACCAAAGAAAGAAGAACTGATTGCACGCATTGAAGTGCTTCTGATTCCAAAGGATCCTAATGATGACCACAACGCTATCGTGGAAATTCGTGGAGCTGCTGGTGGAGATGAAGCGAATATCTTTGCGGGTGATCTGTACCGTATGTATTGCCGTTATGGTGAAACAAAGGGATGGAAATTTGAAGTGATGGAAGCCAGTGAAAGTGAAGCTGGTGGATTCACTCTGATTTCATTCATGGTCAAGGGGGAAGATGTATATCGTCACTTGAAGTTTGAATCAGGTTCTCACCGTGTACAGCGTGTGCCTAAGACAGAAACACAGGGACGTATTCATACATCCACTGCAACTGTACTGGTACTGCCTGAAGCAGAAGAAGCCGATATCGAAATCGATCCAGCTGACCTGACAATCGAAACACATCGTGCATCAGGTGCTGGAGGACAGCATGTCAACAAGACAGACTCTGCTGTACGTATCGTACATATTCCTACAGGAATTACAGTTAACTGTCAGGATGGACGTTCACAGCACGCTAACCGTGAAACTGCGATGCAGCTGATTCGTGCGCGTGTTTATGAAGAATATCAGAGACGCAAAGAAGAAGCTGAAGGTGCAGTTCGTCGTGCCAAAATCGGTACTGGGGACCGTTCTGAAAAGATCAGAACATACAACTATCCACAGAACCGTGTAACAGACCACAGAATTCATCTGACAATCAATCAGCTGGACCGTATTGTAGAAGGTAAGCTGGATGATGTCATTCAGGCTCTGCTGGATGAAGAACAGCGTCAGAAAATGGCAGGGGAACAGAATGCCAACTTATAGAGAACTGGTCAGAAGCGCTGAAAAAGCTTTTGCGGAAAAAGGAATTCCTGAAAGCACTGCATTGCTGTATATGCTGGAACTTTCTGAAAAAGAACGTTACGACTACTACATGTGCAATGAACAGGAAGCCGATGCTGAACTGGAAAAGACCTATCTTGCAGGAGTTGAACGCATTTTAAATCATGAACCAATGAACTATGTGCTGGGATATTCCTGGTTCTATGGTTATCGTTTTGTGGTGGATGATCGCGTACTGATTCCTCGTCCTGAAACAGAAGAACTGGTTGCCAATGTTCTGGCTGATATTGATGAATACTTCTCTGATCGAGATGAAATCATCTGTGCAGATGTAGGAACAGGCTCTGGTGCGATTGCGATTACACTGGCAAAGGAAGAACCTAAGCTGCGTATGAGCGCAAGTGATATCAGTTTTGATGCACTGGAAGTCGCAAAGAAGAACGCTGAAAACATCGGTGTGGAAATCAACTGGATGCAGGGCGACATGGCTCAGCCATTGGTTGATGCCAATATGAAACTGGATGTGCTGGTCTGCAATCCGCCATACATCAAAAATGATGAAGTGCTGGAAGAGTCAGTCAAAGACTTTGAACCTCATGTAGCACTGTTTGGTGGAGAAGATGGTCTGTACTTCTACAGAAAAGTCTTTGAAGCAGCTCCAAAAATCATGAAACCGAAATCATTCATGGCTTTTGAAATGGGTTGGGATCAAAGAGAAATCATGCTGGAAGAAGTCAGAAAACACTTTGGTGATGTACGTGCTGAAGTGCTGAAAGACATCAATGGCAAAGACCGCATGCTGTTTGTATACTTCAACAATTAAGACATCTTCGGATGTCTTTTTTTCTTTATGTATGAAAAAACTCTCTTTTCAGAGAGTTTTAATCGTTATAAACAATGGCAGCCCATAATCCATCACAGTTGCCGATTGCGATCTTGTTGCTTATTCTTGTCAACAAACGAGCGTTGTGATCAGGTGAGCTTTTCCACCAGTTCAGGCCATCTAAAGCCGATGTCCCTGCAAAAGAGAGAATCTCAAAGGGAGATGAGTATTCTACTCCATATTCATTCAGTGCTGTCTTATAATGTCTTCCATCTGGTCGATCGTGTGACAGGAAGGAACGAGCTTCGCAGGCACGTACACCCAATGCATGATGCGCGTTAGCTGGTGCAAACTCAAATGGTTCCAGTCCATAGGAAGCACGATATTCATTAATCAGTGTATACATTTCAAAGATCATTTCACTATCCTGATTGTACCCGGTATACTTCTGCTGTGACACATGAACAGGTAAACTCAGTGTAGAACTGTTCCCTGCAGCATCTGTTGCAGTATAGGTGATTGTATACTCACCTGGAAGCTGATTGTTGTAGTCTGTTGTATAAGTTAATGTGACACCTGAAGGATCATTATCATTCACCTGGATGAACTGATAAGGATCAAGTTCAGCATGGATGGAACGCTGCAGTTTATCTTTCTGGGATGTAATTACAGGACTTTCAATATCTCTGATATCAAATTCTACAATCGTTGAGATTGTATCTTTGAACAGTTTGTTTTCAGAGAGCTGATGATTTGTCTTGATCACAAGCTGTACTGCAGTTCTCTGTTGTCCTGTTTTGGAAAGATTCAATGAAGTTGTCTTTAATTCAGATGCTTCATAATTGATATGTCCTGCAAGTTCAGGATACATGTTATAGTCAATCAATGAATCAATCAATGCTTCTTTTGCGTTGGAAACAGAAGAGAAGTCATTCAGATTCATGACAATACGTAAAGATGATTTTTTCTTTTCAGATGCATAAACACTGTCTGTGTTTATTGTAAAGACCATGGTAAACATACACAACTGGAGTAAGAATATACTTAGTTTTCTCAGTTTCATAGGTCCTCCTTTCAAGATACAGGGGCTAGTTTAACATGAAATGAAAAAGTTTACAAATTTTGAAAGCGCTTTTTCATAAAAACAGTATATGAAAACGGTCTCATTTTTATGTTTTTTTAATAAAAAAAGGAATTTCTGAAATTCCTTTATTTTCTATTGCGATTTTTTAAGTCTCTCATCGAGTTGGAACGCTTGATTTTCGATAATTCCTCATAATTTTTAGCCAGCTGCTTCTCATATTGACCACTCATTTCAGGAACATAGAACTGTTCATTGCGGATGGCATTTGGAAGATACTGAATCAATGGCCAAAGCTCAGGTGCACCATAGTCATAACGATCCTGCACTGCAAGATTGACAGGTGTGTATCTGAGATATTCTGGAATTGGATAAGCATGTTCACGAAGGTTGGCTGCAGCAGCATCAATGGCAGCTTCTGCGCTCTTTGATTTAGGGGATAAAGCCAGATCAATCACGGCATTAGCCAGTGGAATACGGCCTTCAGGGAAGCCTACACGCTTTGCAGCATCAATTGCATTAACAGTACGTGCAACTGCAGCAGGATTGCCTAAACCAATGTCTTCATAGGCCGTGACCAGCAGACGACGTTCAATCGAATCCATATCACCAGCTTCAATCAGACGTGCCAGATAATACAGTGCTGCATTGACATCAGAACCGCGGATACTCTTCTGGAATGCACTGACTGCATCATAATGACCATCATCTCCAGCATCAATCGCAAGAATTGGACGAGCTGAATACTGACGCACCAGATCAGAAGTGATGTTTCCATCACAGGCAATCGCACAGATTTCCAGCACATTCAATGCATAACGCAAATCACCGCCGCTATGTTCCGCAATGATTTTAGCTGCGTCATGATCAATAGTCACAGCCCCATTCAAACCCTTTTCAGATTGAATAGCACGATTCAGTGCAGTAATAATATCTTCTGTTGTCAAAGGTTTGATTTCAAACAGATGACAGCGTGAGCGGATTGCAGGATTGATAGCGAAGTATGGGTTGGATGTTGTAGCACCAATCAGAGTAATACTTCCATTTTCAACATGCGGCAGCAGTAAATCCTGTTTGTCTTTGTTTAAACGATGAATTTCGTCAATGATGACCACAAGTCCATTGGAAAGCTTCGCTTCCTGAAACAGCACTTCAAGATCTTTCTTGTTGCCGGTCACCGCATTGAAAAGACGATAAGGCAGATTCAGCTCATTGGCTAAACACATGGCCATTGTCGTTTTACCTGTTCCTGGCTGTCCATAAAAAATCATAGAGAAAAGACGTCCTGCATCAAGGCACTTTGTGATGACTTTACCTGGTCCCAGCAAATGAGACTGTCCCAGCAGATCTTTTGTTGTTTCTGGACGCATTCTGAATGCCAATGGCTGTTTCATACAATCAACTCCTGAAATCTATTTTATCATCAACTTGAAGAAATTTAAAGTTAGAAAGAAATCTTATAAGATATGGACATCAAGTGCTATTTAGGGTACTCTTTTGTATATAAAGGTGAATGATATGAAAGTTGTATTACAAAGAGTGAAACATGCATCAGTAACCATTGAAGGTGTAGTGCATGGTAAAATCAATCAAGGATATCTGCTTCTGGTCGGTATTACAGATGGTGATACGGAAGCTGAAGCAAAAAAGATTGCGGATAAAGTGGTTGACCTGAGAATCTTTGAAGATGAAAATGGAAAAATGAATCTGGGGATTGAACAGGTTCAGGGAGATATTCTTTCCATCAGTCAGTTTACACTGTATGCAGACTGTAAAAAAGGAAGAAGACCAAGCTTTACAAAAGCTGCAAGACCAGAAATTTCAAATCCACTGTATGAACGATTTAATGATTTCTTAAGAGATCGTGGAATGCACGTGGAAACTGGAATCTTTGGTGCTGATATGAAAGTGGAATTACTGAATGATGGTCCAGTGACCATCGTGCTGGATTCTGCTGAACTGTAAGGAGGTGACACAATGGCTGATATTATTTATGGAAGTGAACTGTCAAAGAAAATCAAAGGACAGATTGCATCAGAAGTTGAAAAGATTGTCGCATCAGGCAGACGTGTTCCAACATTGGCTGTTGTGCTGGTAGGGGACAATCCTGCATCCCTGTCATATGTCAAAGGAAAAGACAAGGCGTGTCATGAAGTGGGCTTTGGCTCAAAAATGATCACATTAAAAGAAGAAACAACAGAAGATGAACTCAGAGCAGTCCTTGAAGAATTGAACAAAGATGAAACTGTAGATGGCATTTTAGTGCAGATGCCACTGCCTCAACATTTGGATGAAAACAAAGTTATCTTAATGATTGACCCAAACAAAGATGTAGATGGACTGCATCCAGTGAATGTAGGGAACCTGTATCTGGGGATGGAAGGTTTTGTGCCATGTACACCACTGGGAATCATGGAAATGATCAGAGAAGCCAATGTTTCATTTGCAGGGAAGAAAGCTGTTGTCATCGGAAGAAGCAAGCTGGTGGGGACACCAGTAGCTCGCCTGCTGACAAACGAAAACTGCACAGTGACCATCTGTCATAGTCGTACAAAAGATATTGAGAAGGTATGCGCTGAAGCTGATATTGTGATTGCGGCAATCGGCAAACCAAAGAAAGTGACAAAAGAATGGATCAAAGAAGGTGCATGTGTCATTGATGTCGGTATCAATCGCGTTGATGGCAAGCTGGTTGGCGACGTTGATTTTGAAGATGTACAGGACACTGCAGGAGTGCTTACACCAGTACCAAAGGGTGTAGGACCAATGACCATTACAATGCTTCTGAAGAACACACTTCAGGCATATAAGAAGAAAGAGGGACTCCATGATTAAAGGATACGGAATGGGCGACATCGTTGAGATGAAGAAAGAACACCCTTGCAAGAAAAGCAAAGAGTGGAAGATTATTCGCATGGGTGCTGATATTAAAATCAAGTGTCAAGGATGCGGCGCTGCCATCATGTTTGATAGAACTGAGTTTGAACGCAAATGCAAGAAAATCATCAGTAAAGCTGAAGAATAACATCGGTGTAAACCGATGTTTTTTCTTAGATAAAAAGACATAAAAATTTTTTAAAAAATATTATAAAAATGTGTTGACAGATATAGGGGTGTCTGTTATTATAATTGAGCGTTGCCTAAATAGCTCAGTCGGTAGAGCATTCGGCTGTTAACCGAACGGTCACAGGTTCGAGTCCTGTTTTAGGCGCCATTTGGCTCGTTGGTGAAGCGGCTTAACACAGCGCCCTTTCACGGCGTCATTCACGGGTTCGAATCCCGTACGAGTCACCATTTCTTGGATCCTTAGCTCAGCTGGCAGAGCAACTGACTCTTAATCAGTGGGTCTAGGGTTCGAATCCCTAAGGATCCACCAGGAAGTTAACAACAACCCGTAAACATCAAGTTTGCGGGTTTTTTTGTGGTTTGATATAATTTTATACAAAGTGAGGTGTTTTCTATGCTGAAAGAAATTGAAGAGTTAAGAAAACATTGTAAACAGATTGTTACGTTGACAAACCTGTTTTGTGGATTTCTTGTCGTAGTGTCAATCATTTTTGATTTGATGTCTGCTGGTCCACATCATTATTCATTCTATCCGATTATCTTGATTGTAGTGCTAGTGGTAACTGCGAATACAAATTCTCGTCAGTCTGCAATCTATGTAGATGAGTTCAGAAATGCATTTTTAAATCATCTGTTTGATAAAAGAATCAATCTTTCTTTTGTGGAATATGGTAAAGGGATTGATCGATATGACATGAAAGAATGGGGTGTCATTGAAGGTGCCAATCATTGTGCTACACGCGATCTGATTGAAGGGAACTGTTTTGATACGGATTTTAGAATGTCATTTGCAAGTGCGGCTAAGAACCATGAAATTTATGGTCAGAATGCATATCTTCCGCAGCAGATTCCGATTTTCAGTGGCTGCTATCTGATGGCGAAAATGAAGACACCGGTAAATGGAAGAGTGTATGCATCTTCTGATCTGCTAGAAGTGTTGAATTTAGAAGAGAAGACATTTGAGACAGTGTTTAAAGTTCGTTGTGAGGGCTGTAATGCATCAGAAGTTTTATCGGATGAATTGAAGGAAAAGATGCTGAAAATTTATCTGAAGCATTCAGGGGCTGTCTTTGGTGTTGTGGATGGATGGCTGCATGCTGCAATTCCAGGATATACTTCGTTAGCTGCACCAAGTTTATCATCTGAGGTGAATCCTGAACTGATTGAGCGCATGGAAAAACAAATGCGAGAAATCAGTGAATTGATTCTCTTGTTGTGTGAATAACATTAAGTTTGTGGGTTTTTTTGTATCTTGGTATAATTTGCATAGAAGATGAGGTGTTTTCTATGCTGAAAGAAATTGAAGAGTTGAGAAAACGTTGTAACAGGAAAATCTATGGAGCTTACTTGCTTTGGATATTGATTACAGTAGTGTTTTGGATTTATGAGTTTGGCTTTGGAAATAGAACATTGTACAGAGGCAGCATGACTTTTATGATCGGTGGATTGGGATTGCCTGTTGTTCTTTTGTCTGGCAATAAACAAGCTTCTGTGTATGTGGATGAATTTAGAAATGCTTTTTTGAATCATCTGTTTGATAAAAGAATCAACCTGTCCTTTATTGAATATGGTAAAGGAATTGATCGCTATGATATGGCTGAATGGGGTGTTATAGAAGAGGTAACTCGCTATTATACGAGAGATCTGATTGAAGGGAATTGTCTGGGTACTGATTTTAGAATGTCGTTTGTAAATGCGTCAAAAGAACATGAAATCTTTGCCCAGAATTTGTATCGACCTTTGGAGGTTCAGATTTTCAGTGGTTGTTATCTGATGACGAAGTTGAAAACACCTGTAAAGGGTAAGGTGTTTGTTTCGTGTGATTCTCTTCAAGTGTTAACTTCACAAGAAAAAACATTTAAATCCATGTTTAAAGTACGATGTGAGGGCTGTACTGCATCAGAAATCTTATCAGATGATCTGAAGGATAAGATGATGAAAATAACTCTTGAACACTCAGGGGCTATGTTTGGTGTTGTGGATGGCTGGCTGCATGTGGCAATTCCGCGTTATACTTCATTAGCTGCACCAAGTTTAGATTCTAAAGTGGATCCAGCGTTGATTGAACGTATGGAAAAACAGATGAAGGAAATCAATGAGTTGATTTTGCTGTTGTGTAAATAAGTGTCGTTAAGACACTTTTTCTTTTTTCTTAAGTTTTGTGAAACAATCTTCACATTTTGTTTATTGTTTATGAAAAATAGAAGTGCTAAAATCGTTACGAAAATGGAGATTGACTATGAAAAAGATGATGAAGTTTCTGATTGTGCTTTTGATGGTGCTGGGAATGGTATTTCCAGTATCTGCAGAAAGTGACAGTGAAGAAGTAACAATTTTATTTACACATGACATGCATTCGCATTTTCTTCCTGCAGTCGATGCGGATGGGAATGAAATTGGTGGTTTTGCAAGATTGATGAGTGCGATTAAGACACAGCGTGAGATGGATCCAGATGCGATTTTAGTCGATGGCGGAGATTTCTCAATGGGGTCTTTGTTTCAGTCTGCTTATGCATCATCTGCACTTGAGTTAAGAATGCTGGGTGCAATGGGGTATGATGCAACCGTCTTTGGAAATCATGAGTTTGATTATCTGCCAGAAGGGCTGGCTTCGATGCTGAAGGCGGCAAAAGCAAGCGGTGAAAGACTTCCTGCGATTGTGAATGCGAACTATCTTCCTGATGAACCAGGTGATGAAAATTATGATGAGACAGATGCGTTGCTGAAGTCTGCGTTTGAAGATTATGGTGTCAAAGAATACATGCTGCTTGAAAGAGGCGGACATGTTTATGCTTTGTTTGGTCTGACTGGCTTTGACTCTGATGACTGTGCACCAAATTCGGGTCTGACTTTGTATGATCCTGCTGCAGCTGCACAGAAAGTTGTGGATAAGGCGACAGAAGAGAGCTTGAATGTATATGGCGTTGATCCGATTGTTGTGGCACTTTCTCACAGCGGTACATCCAATGGAGAAGGTGAAGATGTTGATCTTGCCAAGGCTGTTACTGGCATCGATGTGATTGTTTCAGGACATTCGCACACTACATTGAATGAGCCTATTGTTGTGAATGACACAATCATTGTATCTGCTGGTCGCTATGGACAGAAACTTGGTGTCTTGAAGCTGAATGTAAATGGTGAAAACGTTTCTTTGAAGGATTATGAATTGGTTGAAATCAATGAATCGATTAAAGAAGATGCAGAAATTGCAGCTCTGGTTGAAAAGTATAAGACAGAAGTAGAAGAAAATTATCTTTCTGATTATGGTATGACTTTTGATCAGGTTCTTCTGAACAATCAGGTTGAATTTGAAACTGTCTCTCAGGTCAAAGGATCTCAGCATGAGTCAACACTGGGCAATCTGTTTTCTGATGCCTACAAGTGGATGATTGAAGAAGTAACAGGTGAAACCATTGATGTTGCGGTGACTGCCAATGGTGTGATTCGTGATACAATCCAGCTGGGTGATATTTCTGTATCAGACATTTTTAATACGGCATCCCTGGGTGTTGGAACTGAAGGTGAACTGATTCTGATTTATCTGACAGGTAAAGATTTGAAGACTGTGCTTGAAATTGATGCTTCTGTTTATCCATTGATGAGTGCAGCAGGTCTTTATTCATCGGGTGTGGAATATTCTTATAATCTGAATCGTATGTTCTTTAATCGAGTAGATTATGCCATGTTGAGAAGAAATGATGGTTCACTTGAAGCGATTGAAGATGACAAGATGTACAAGGTTGTAGCGGGGATGTATGCTGGTCAGATGCTGGGTTCTGTAAAAGAAAAGTCATTTGGTCTGTTGTCGGTTACACCGCGTGATAAAGATGGAAATCCAATCGCATCGGATGAAATGGTGAATCATGTAGTAAAAGATGCCAATGGAAATCCGGTGAAGGAATGGTATGCGATTTCTGCTTATCTTCTTGAAATGAATGGTCAGATGGATGAAGCATATGCTTCTGTAGATGGTCGTAAAGTGGTTTATAAGAGCTGGAATCCAGTGAATCTGCTGAAGAATGCCAATGTGTTTACGTATGCACTGTTGGGAATTGTTGCGGTTATTGGATTTGTGATTGTGCTTATCGTGGGTGGAATCAGAAAAGTTTTAAGAAAGAAAAAATAGAACTGTAGAAATGCAGTTCTTTTTTCTTCTCTCTGTCAAAATATGCTATAGTGATAAAAAAGAAAGTGCTGGATAGATTATGGGTATTTTAGGTATCATTTGGGATCTTTTGATGTGGGGGATTGGAATCTTCTGTAGTACTGTTGGTTTGGGTGTAGGAATCCTTGCGTCTTATGTGATTTATGGCGCTGCAAATTATATAGGACGTACTATAAGTCTGAATTTGAATCGCTCTCTCGTAGATTTTTTGTTAAGGACAGTCTTGTTTGTAGTATCCTTTGTTTTTTGTCTGATTGTAAGAGTTCCTTTAAAAGAAGTGTTTGGGACATTTCTTACTTATGGTAATTTTAATGAATTGTATCTTCAGTTCGTTTTAGGAGAACATCTGTTTATTGTGAACGATACAATCTCCATGATCTGGAATCAGCTGATGATGACATTTATCTTCTTTCTTCCATACTTTTTTATGACAGAAGCTATCAATCTCATCAAGTTTGTGCTGTGTGATCCGCAAGAAGATGCAGGGTATAGTTTCATTTCTTTCATACCAGAATTGATGACTTTGTTTGCGGCCAATGTTTTTGTGCTTTATTGTGGAAATGGGTTGGCTTACCGTTTGCTGGAGTTTATTCAGATCATTGATATTCGCTTTGGTTTATTGCGTATGTTGTTTAATATGCTGCTTTTCTGTTTCTATTTTTATCGTGTAGTGTGCGACTTTTTTGGTTCAGATATTTTCTTGACAATGATTGGTGCTGTTGTAGCGACTACACTGATGGGAGTGCCTTTAACAGGTGGCACACACACTATTCTTCTGATTCTCTGTTATGTGATTGGGTATATTTCCAAATCAGTGCGCAATGCAGTGGTGGCTGCATTTGCGGGGATTAATTCTGCAGGAATTGTGGATGTATATCATATCGTCTATGGGATTGTTTCAATTTTGATATCGACAGGAATTTTTTCCTTAGTGATTAAACTTGTTGTGGCATAAAGAAATGGGTGATTCTGGTGAAAAGAATAGATTTACATATACATACCAATATCAGTGCAGATGGGACTTATTCGCCAGCTGAGATAATAGAAATTGCGAAAAGTCAGAACATGGATATGATCGCAATAGCGGATCATAATTCAGTGCGTGCAGTAAAACAGGCCGTTGAAATGGGCAAAGAAAAAGGGATTCGTGTGATTGGCGCTATTGAAATTGATTGTGTGTTTGAGAGTGTCAATTTTCATCTGACAGGGTATGGTATTGATGTGAGCGATGAACGTTATCAGCAGCTTGAAACGTTTTATCATGATCAGAATGTTAAAATCACGTGGGAAGGAACTCGCAGTTTCCTGAAGGCGATGCAGCTGGATATCAATGATGATGTGCTGCGTTCATTGACTGTGCAGGATATGATTGTGCCGGAAGATTTGGCTGAATATCTGTTGAGTCATTCAGAATATGATCATTTGTCATGGCTGGATCCTTATCGTCCAGGTGGTTCAAGATGCAGCAATCCAAATCTCAATTTCTACTGGGATTATTTTTCTCAGGGGAAAATAGGTTATGTCAAAGATGAAAAGAAGTCTGCGGAAGACATGATTGATTTGATTCATCAGACAAAAGGAAAAGCTTTTGTTGCGCATCCGGTTGCCAATTTTAAAGGGAAAGATGATGTTTTGATCAGATTGCTGCAGAAAGTAGATGGTCTTGAAGTGTACAGTACTTATCACACGTTGGATGAAGTTGAAAAATATCGTGCTGTGGCAGATTCAATGCATCTGTTGAAAAGTGCAGGAAGTGACTTTCATGGACATCATAAGCCTGCGATTCACTTAGGTGTGATTCCAGGATTGAATGAAAAGACTTCCGAAGAAATCTTGAAGTGGATTGAGGAATTGTCATGAAGAAACTGATGATATCTGCCTGCTTAATGGGGATCAACTGCCGATATGATGGCAGAAACACAAAGCTGTCCTGTTTTGATGAATTGAAAGAACAGTTTGAATTGATTCCTGTGTGTCCTGAAACATTAGCGGGATTGCCATGTCCTCGTCATCCTCTGGAAATCTCAGGAAGCCGTGTTATCAATAACCAGGATGAGGATATGACTGAAGTCTTTCATCATGGTGCTGATCTGGCAATGAAAGCCTGGAAAGAAGCAGACTGTCCTGCAGTGCTTTTGCAGTCTCGTAGTCCAAGCTGCGGATTAGGTCTGATTTATGATGGTTCCTTTACTGGAAAGAAAGTTCCAGGGAATGGCGTATTTGCTCAGAAACTGCTGGATGCGAATGCTGAAGTGTACAGTGAACTTGAGCTGGATAAAATAAAAGCTTAGGCTTTTTTGCCTAAGCTGAAAAAACATTTGTCGATGTGACAGTAACCGCCTGGATTTTTATCCAGGTATTTTTGATGATATTCTTCTGCAGGATAGAAACATTTCAGAGGTTCAATTTCGACCACGATTTTATCCGTGTACTGTGTCTGTACTTCGCTGGTTACAGATAGGATGATTTCTTTATCCTGTTCATCTTCATAATAGATTCCTGTACGGTAGGATGTACCTTCATCTTCACCTTGTTTATTTAATGAAGTTGGGTCGATGACCTGATAAAAATAATTCAGAATCTCTTTTAATGAAATGATATCCTCGTTATAAACGATACGACAGACTTCTGTGTGTCCTGTTTTCTGTGCTTTTACATCTGGGTATACCGGGTTATGGACAAATCCATTGGCATATCCAACGGTTGTTTCTGTGATGCCTTCAAACTGATCATAATATTTCTGGATGCCCCAGAAGCATCCACCTGCAAGTGTAATGATTTTCATAACTGTACTTCCTTTTGATTAATCGTAAATCAGAAATGCAGTTTTGACAAGAATAAGCTGATCACAAGTGCATATGCTGTAACAGGAGGAGCATATGAAACTACAAATCATCAATTGTCTTGACCTGTTGTATCCTTATCAGGTCATGCGTATTGTAAAGAAGACAAGTTCGTGTGAACTTGTTTATGATGTGAAGGACAAGTATACACTGAATGATGCTGATGTTACGGTTGTGATTTCTGATAACTATGAGAAACAAGCTGCATGGGTTGAATCTGCAGGTCTGGATGAAACAAAAGTGATCTGGTTTACATCCAGACCAATTGAGGGGAAGGTCTGTTGGGTCATGCCTAAAGCTTTTGAAAAGGAATTTGATTTTGAGAAGTTTGTACAGTATCTGTTTTGTGTGATGAATCGAAAACCAAAGATCAATCTTATGGAATCTATGGAATTTCAGTTGATGAAAGTATCAAAAGAGACAACATTAAGTGAATGTGTCACAAAGACAATAAAGAAAACAAGAAAAAAAGAAAATGTACATCTGTATGTGTTTATCAAGGACAAAGTAAAACGTTTTCTGGTAGAAGATGAGAAGAATCTTCCTGTTGAACAGTTCTGGATTAAGGGAATTGCACAGGAAGTGGAAGTTGTTGTGTGCATGAAAAAAAGCTGGGTTAAATTTTAACCCAGCTTTTTCTTCTGTGTGTGTTACGCTTTTACAACGTTTGCAGCCTGTGGACCGCGGTCGCTTTCAACGATTTCGAAAGTTACAGCCTGACCTTCGTCAAGAGTCTTGTATCCTTCACACTGAATCGCAGAGAAATGTACGAATACATCTTTACCTTCAGAAGAAGTGATGAATCCATAGCCCTTTTCTGCGTTGAACCATTTAACTTTACCTGTGTTCATATTCTGTTTATACCTCCACACATTCAATATCCCAGAATATTTAAAAAAAGGCCACATCATAAATTGTGCTGCGTACAATTGTGAAAATGAGGAACCTTTGAAACATATCTGAAATACTTAAAAATGATAACACCTTTAGTGGAAGATGTCAATTGTGGTGAACTGAAAGATGTGACCTATCTTTTCTTTTATCTGAAAATCAAGTACAATATATAAAATAATAGGCGAGGATGTTTTATGGAATCGTTTGAATTGAAAATAGAATCAAAAAGAGGAACTGATATTCCATGTACAGTGGTTTTGCCGGACAAGGGAGGAAAACTTCCTTTGGTGCTGATGGCCCATGGTTTCTGTGCAACACGTCATGAGAACGGGACCTTCACAATGCTGGCAGAAAAGCTGGCTGAGGCAGGAATTGCCTCTATCCGCGGTGATTTTCCAGGCTGCAATGAATCCACAGAAAGTCATGAATTCAACAACCTTGAAAACAATATGGACAATTTAGATACACTTCTTTCGTATATGAAGGAATACTGTGATATCGATGAATTCCGTGTTGGTATGGTTGGTTACAGCATGGGTGGCAAAGTTGTGCTGCATTATACAAAACGTCATCCTGAAATCGGGGTCATGGGACTTTGGGCACCGGCTGCCATGAATGGGCTGGAAACAGGTTCTGACAGTGATTTAGGGGATCCTGTCAAGACAAGTGCATGGTATGAAATCGCAAAGCGTGATGGTGTTTATATGTATCACAACAGTTTTGATGAGAGAGTGCTTCCATTAGGAAAAGATTTCTTTGAACAGGTGATCCATTCAAAAGCACAGGATTATTTCAGTGCTTATGATGGTCATGTGATTTTAGTGAATGGTGATGCAGACCAGATTATTCCTGCATCATTGCTTCAAAAGGTAGCGGATAGTGCCCATCCTGATGCGGATTTTGTGCATCATGTGGTTAAAGGAGCTAATCATGGCTTTGGGGCATGGACCAATGAACCACATCAGATGGAAGAGCTGGTCAATGTAACTGCAGATTTTATCATTCGAAACATTTAATTTAAGGGGAAAAGGTTATGGAATTGTTGAAGGACAGAATTTTAAGAGATGGTATCGTTAAAGCTGGAAATGTACTGAAAGTGGATTCTTTTCTGAATCATCAGATTGATATTCGTCTGATGGATGAGATTGGAAGAGAATTCTATCGTCGTTTTCAGGATGAACGTATCACAAAGATTCTGACAATTGAGGCAAGCGGTATTGCGGTGGCATGTGCTGCAGCGCGTTACTTCAGTGTTCCTGTTGTGTTCGCAAGAAAGGCAAAATCAAGCACATTGGATACCAATGCGTATACTGCAAGAATTAAGTCGTTTACACACAAAGATACAAACTGGGCGATGGTTTCTGCAAACTATCTGGATGAAGATGACCAGGTTCTGATTATTGATGACTTTATGGCAGAAGGGAATGCTGCACAGGGGCTTCTGGAAATCTGTGACTATGCTGGTGCTACAGTTGTAGGTGTCGGCGTTGTGATTGAAAAAGGATTCCAGGGTGGTGGCGATGCGCTGAGAGAAAATGGAATTCATGTTGAATCTTTGGCAATTGTGGAATCAATGGGGCCTGAAGGAATCAAATTCAGGGATTAAGGTTGCATTTTGAAAAGGGTTCTTTTATAATAAACAACGTAAAAGTGATGAAAAGAAGAGTAGTAA
>JAFYOL010000189.1 GCA_017560205.1 Erysipelotrichaceae bacterium
ATGGTTGTTTGAGTCGAATTGCTCTACAATCGCTTTATCTAGGTTAGTTGTTACTGTGGATGAAGTTTGGAGATGAAATGGAGAAGAAGTGACAAACTTTACTTATTGTTGTGAATAGGCTGGTTGGATTATTCAGAGTGTCTGCAACATCATGGAGTGAATAGATTGAAAATCACACAGGATGAACGAGCAAATGCAAATGAAATGGTGGAAACGTGGAAACCAGATGAATTGGGACAAGCTTGTCGATATGATTTCTAACTTTCGTCTTTTCAATGAGTGTTGGTTGTGTTGTAGAATGGCTTTTGTGACTATTTTTGATCGGTTTGGAGTGCTTGAAGTGGAAATGGACAACATCGCACTCTCTTCCCATTTCATCTTCTTCTTGTAGTAGTTGACATGCCCATTCATTTGAAATGGCTTTGTGGAAGGTCAAGAATTGGGACATGTTCATCCACTCGGTAGTTTGGGTCCCTGCGTCATCGACATGATTGTCATGAGGGAAACTGTGGAAACAAGAAGGATTTGTCATAAAATTTTTATTATTTGCAATTTGTTATGTTTTTGTTATTGCTGGATTGACTGGAAGAACTGGAAGAACTGGAAAAAGTGAAGTGAAGGAAGGAAATGGAAAAGGCCGAGAGAAGAAGACAGATTCACAACCAAACCCCGAACCCAGTCTGGGCGAATCTGAGATCCTTCGCTCATTCTGGATGGAGGGAGTGGTGGCAAGCTATGCAATCCCAGCTACTTTGCTTTCTCCTGTAAGCTTTGCTTTGCTTTGAATAATGAATAGTCATTTGCGGTGTAGTGAATGGTCATTTCCCACCTAGTTGGATACTTCCTCTTGTCATGCACGCCAGACTCACTCATTGCTCTGTTGAATTGGCGCCTAAAACATCAATGGGACAGATCTCGGTCTGCACGAATGACCTGAGGGGTATCAATGCGCATTGGAGGTGATCGGGTGTTTAAGTAGTTACAGAATGCTGGAAAAGCGGGTAGTTGGGGGAGTGTAGTTTGTTTTCACCCTCTCTCCACGCGCGCGTTAAACGATGGGGTTTCGATTTGTTCGATGGTTGTTGATGATGTTCATTTTCACCTTTTCCTCTTCTCATTCTCATCGTGATTGATTGTGATTGATTGTGATTGGTTTGATGATATTGAATGAGTGAGAATGAATGGAAGTTGTTTGTTGAAAGATGAAAATGAACTTGACAATCTTTTCTTTTCTGCAATGATGAAAACAAACAAGGAATGAAATGAAATTTCAACTTCATTCGTTTTGTTTTTCATTTTTGCAGTGTTTGATGATTGTTAGCAATTCTCGCAAAACGAAACCAATCGTCATTCTTTTTGGATTGTGATTTGAGAAAGCGTGATTTTGATCAAATTGGTCGAAATGATCGAAATCTCAACCGCATTTGCAAAGCATGTTTTGAATTTGTTTTGTTTTCTTCCTTCTTTTTGATTTGAGGATTGTTGAAAACGAGAAATGTGGAAAGAGGTTTGAAACTGCTTGTTCGCAACAATTGGTGAAATTCGAGAAAGAAAGGAAGCAAGAAAAGTGTGATTTTTCGCATTTG
>JAFYOL010000190.1 GCA_017560205.1 Erysipelotrichaceae bacterium
AGGGACTGCATGTACAATTGCGACTGCATCTACATCGATTATGTCTGATCTGATCAAAGGGAAAACAACTTCAGAAGCTATGGAAATCATCAATAACTATCTTTCGATGGTGGATGAAAAAGAGTATGACGAAGATATACTGGAAGAATTGATTGCGTTCAGAACAGTTTCAAAACAGGCAAATCGTATCAAATGCGCAACAATCGGCATTAAGGGGTTTGTTCAGTTGATTGAAGAAAGCGAGAAGAGTCATGAGTAAAGATGTATTAAAGTCTCAAGATGATTATAAATATGGCTTTCATGATGAAGATACTTCTGTGTACAACACAGGGAAGGGTCTTTCTGAAGCGACCATTCGTGCGATTTCTGCCATCAAGAAAGAGCCTGAATGGATGCTTGATATTCGTCTGAAGGCATATCATGCCTTTGTCAAGATGAGTACGCCATCATGGGGACCAGATGTATCGGATATCGATTATGACGATTATACGTACTATATTCGTCCAGATGACAAGAAAAGCAAGGACTGGGAAGATGTACCTGAAACCATCAAGAATACATTTGATCGTTTAGGTATTCCTGAAGCAGAACAGAAATATCTGGCTGGTGTTTCAACCCAGTATGAATCAGAAGTTGTTTATCACAACATGCTGGAAGAAGTGGAAGAAAAGGGAGTTATCTTTCTGGATACCGACTCTGCACTTCAGCAGTATCCTGATTTAGTGAAAGAATACTTTGGTACAATTGTACCTTATACTGACAACAAGTTTGCAGCATTGAATACTGCAGTCTGGTCAGGTGGTTCATTCATTTATGTACCAAAGGGTGTTACTTTGGATAAGCCATTGCAGTCTTATTTCAGAATCAATTCTGAACGTATGGGTCAGTTTGAACGTACATTGATTATCGTTGATGATGATGCAGATCTTCATTATGTAGAAGGATGTACTGCACCAACGTATTCAACAGATTCATTGCATGCTGCAGTAGTAGAAATCTTTGTCAAAAAGAATGCCAAGTGCCGTTATTCAACTGTACAGAACTGGTCAAGCAACATTTTAAATCTGGTAACAAAACGCGCTAAAGTTCTGGCACATGGATCCATGGAATGGATTGATGGAAATGTTGGTTCTATGACCAACATGAAATATCCTGCATGTATTCTGGCTGAAGAATATGCACGAGGTCTGACGATTTCAATTGCTGTAGCTTCAAAAGGTCAGATTCAGGATACAGGGGCGAAGATGATTCATCTGGCTCCTCATACATCCAGTACGATTGTTTCAAAGTCAGTCGCTCGTAATGGCGGTGAAGTCAATTATCGTGGTCTTGTACAGCATGGTCCTAAGGCGGACTTTGCAAGATCCAAGGTAGAATGCGATACCTTGATTCTGGATGGTATTTCAAGATCAGATACAATTCCAACCAACAAGACACAAAATCGTACTTCTATTATTGAACATGAAGCAACAGTTTCAAAGATTTCTGAAGAACAGCTGTTCTATCTGCAGAGCCGTGGTTTAACTGCATCTCAGGCAACTGAAATGATTGTCATGGGATTCCTTGAACCATTTACTCGTGAACTTCCTATGGAATATGCAGTTGAACTTAATCAGTTGTTGAAACTGGATATGGAAGGTTCTATTGGATAAAACGCAAAAGGATTCATTTGAATCCTTTTTTATTTATTAGCTTACTCTAGAATTCATGAAAATGACCCCACTTGAAACCATGTAGGACTTATGGTAATCTATAATCACTCAAAAGAAGAAGTTATTGGCATATACGCATACTGAA
>JAFYOL010000191.1 GCA_017560205.1 Erysipelotrichaceae bacterium
AAGTTCCCATTTTGATACTGCTTGTCTTGAAACACCCACAGCTTCAGCCAGCTTTTCCTGAGACCATTTTCTCTCTGTGCGAAGCTTATATATTTTTTGACCTAGCGTCATAGCACCACTTCCTTTACTCATATTGTAAAGAAAAATGCAAGAAAGTACTACCATTTTGACATGGAATAGTCCGCAACCATAGATTGCATATAAAAAACATAGGGATAAATGTGCTTGAACTGAGTGTTTCTGTGATACAATAAACTAAAATTGTAATAGGGGAATAAGATATGGCTAGAGTATCGGTAAAAGAGAATAAAAATATATACCATAAGACAAGAGAATCATTGCAGCTGACAAGAGAGAGTGCATCAGAACTGTTAGAAAGCATTACGGCAGAACGTATTGAAAAGATTGAAAATGAACGTTCTTTGCCTCATCCAGATGAAGTCCTGATTATGTCAGAAAAATATAAACAGCCAAGTTTATGCAATTATTACTGTGCAAATCAATGCCCAATTGGTCAGCAGTATGTACCTGAAGTCAAAATCAAAGATTTATCTCAGATTGTGATTGAGATGCTGGCATCTTTAAATTCCATGAATAAGAAAAAAGATCGTTTGATTGAAATCACAGTTGATGGAAAAATCAGTGAAGATGAAATTGAAGACTTTGTGGTGATTCAGCAGGAACTTGAAAAGATCTCGATTGCAGTAGAGACACTTCAGCTCTGGTCTGAACAGATGCTGGCAAAAGGTCTGATTGATGTGGATAAGTATAACGAATTAATGAATCAATAAAACAAGGGTGTTATTCTTCTAAAATTGAAGAAATAACACCCTTTATTGTGCTGATGTAGTCATTTATTCCAGTATTGACCTCCCTTACAATATAGATACAAGCTAAAGCTGATGTGCAAAGGAGAGTGAAATCGATGGGTGTAAAAGAAAGAATCATGTCGATTCGTTTATGTGAGAAGATGGCAAAACGTCCTCAAGTTGCAGCTGCAATGAATGTCGAATTTGCACAGGAAAAGGCAATTCTGAAGGAGAAAGAAGAGCCTCCATAATGAAGCTGATTGTGCTTTGTATGTAAGAAACCAGAAGGGAGATTAAGGTATGGAATATTTAATTGGTAGTCTTATAGCGATTGTCTTGTTGATTGTGTTTGTATGTGTTGGTTATGTTAAGTCACCACCTGATACAGCTTATCTGATTTCAGGTTTCAGAAAGCCTCGTATTCTGATTGGTAAAGCGGGTATTCGAATTCCTTTTTTGGAAAGACTGGATAAGCTTTCATTGAAAATGTTTTCTGTTGATGTAAAGACAACAGATTATGTACCGAATGCTGAATACATCAATGTTAAAGTGGATGCAACCGTAAAAATCAGAATTGGTCAGAGTGAAGAAATGATGACATTGGCATCAAAATTCTTCTTGAATGAAAAAGAAGATATGATCATTCGTCGTGTACAGGATACATTGGAAGGAAATATGCGTGAGATTGTTGGTCAGATGCGTTTAGAAGAAATGGTAACTGACAGAAAAGCATTTGGTGAACGTGTACAGGAAAATGCAATTCCAGACTTGCAGAAGATGGGTCTTGAAATGATTTCATTCAATGTACAGTCTTTCTCTGATCAGAACAATGTCATTGAAGACTTGGGGATCGACAACATTTCTCAGATTAAAAAAGGTGCTGCTGTAGCGAAAGCTCAGGCAGATCGTGATATTGCGATTGCTCAGGCACAGGCTGCAAAAGAAGCAAATGATGCAAAAGTACAGTCGGAAATGGAAATTGCAGAAAAGAGAACTTCACTTGCGATTCGTCAGGCTGAACTGAAACAGCTCTCTGATGTAAAGAAAGCAGAAGCAGATGCAGCATATTCAATTCAGGAACAGCAGCAGCGTAAAACTATTGAAGTAGCGTCAGCCAATGCAGATATCGCTCGTGCTGAACGTACTGCTGAACTGAAGTCAAAAGAAGTAGAAGTGACAAAACAGACATTGGATGCCGAAATTCGTGCTAAAGCAGACGCTGAACGTTATGCTGCACAGCAGGCTGCTGAGGCAGAACTGTTCCGTCGTACAAAAGAGGCAGAAGCAAAGATGATTGAACGCCAGCGTGAAGCGGAAGGTATCCGTGCAGTCGGTGAAGCCGAAGCAGAAGCAATTCGTTTAAAAGCTCTTGCCGAAGCTGAAGGTATTGATAAAAAAGCAGAAGCAATGAAAAAATATGGTGAAGCAGCCGTTATTGAAATGATTATGGCAGCTCTTCCTGAAATTGCGAAAAATGTTGCTGAACCTCTCAGCAAAGTGGATAAAATCACAATGTATGGTGAAGGCAACAGTGCTAAACTGCTTTCTGATATCGTCAATGGTACAACACAGGTAACTGAAGGTATCAGTGCAGGTATGGGTATTGACATCAAGAGTCTGATTATGGGTGCTCTTGGCGGCAGAATGGCATCTGAAAACAATCCTCCAGTTGTTGTGGTTCAGCCCAATCAGCCAGCTGCATTGATTGAAGAATAAGGAAATCAGGGGTCTAATTTAGACCCCTTCCTGAAAAGGAGTGAAAACAATGATAGGCTTTATGGTCAGTTTTTCTGTTTTTAATGTTATGTTAAAACTGACATGTATTCTAGCTTTGGGCTTGATGGTTGCAAAAGTCGTTGAGTATTGTCTACAATAAACCTGTAATCATCATTCTCTTAAATTGTGATCAAAGGAGTAAGGGATATGAAATTGTATATCAAAGAAAAAGTATTTACCTGGGGCGATCAGTTTACTGTCAAGGATGAACTGGGTAATGATAAATATTTTGTAGAGGGTGAAATCTTCTCATGGGGCAAGAAACTGCATGTGTATGATATCCATCATCAGGAAGTAGCCTTTATCAAACAGGAAATCTGGACATTGCTTCCGCGTTATCATGTGTTCTGTGATGGTCAGCATGTTGCAGAAATCAAAAAAGAATTCTCTTTCATCTTCCCAAGATACAGCATTGAAGGTCTTGGCTGGCAGATTGAAGGTCAGTTTCTGGCTCATGATTATGAAATTACTCAAAACGGTTCAAAAATTGTCTCTATCACAAAAGAGTGGATGACATGGGGAGATAGTTATGAACTGGATATCACAAATAAAAAAGATGAAATTGTCGCATTGGCTGTTGTGCTGACCATAGACTGTGTTACAGAGGCCAGCTCAGGTGCGAGTGTGACCGTATCAAACAATTAAGAGGAGGGGTATTGATGTTTGTGCGTTCTGAATTAAAACAGCAGGCAAAGGATCTGATGAAGGATCATTTTCCACAAATGTTTCTGGTTTGTCTGATTGCAGGTTTATTTACAGGTGAGCTGATCAATGTTGACTTCAACTTTGATTCACAGATGATTCAAGTCAATTTTGCACAGTATCATTCATTTACGTTGACAGTTCTTTCAATTGGCTTGTTGATTCTTGCATTTGCAGCTTCTATTGCAGTTTCTGCATTTCTGATTAAACCATTGTATAATGGATTAAGAAGATATTTCAGAAACATGACATCGAAGTCAGGGCGTGTTGAAGATCTGCTGGGGGCTTTCTCAAATAATTATATGCACAATGTCAAAGTACTCTTTATACGCGATCTGACCATTGCAATTTATACACTGCTGCTGATTATTCCGGGGATTATCAAAACTTATGAGTATGCATTTGTGGATTATATTCTGAAAGATCAGCCGGATATTACTCCGGATGAAGCGCTTGCTTTATCAAGCCGAATGACAGATGGACTGAAATGGGAAATGTTTGTGCTGGACTGGTCTTTCATTCTATGGATGCTGCTGGCAGCTGCTTTATCAGTATTTACCCTCGGATTGAGTGGGATTGCGTTGAATGTCTACACAAATCAGACACATGCTCAGCTTTATCAGTGGGTACTGGATCATAAAGAAAATCAGGAAACAATTTAAAAACAGGAGCATTGCTCCTGTTTTTAATGTTCGAACTGTTTTGCAAGATATGCACTCATGATGGATGCTGCTGCTTTTTGTGATGTGCTCAGTGGACCCTGTTTTGAGTAAAGAAGGAAAGCTCCAAGCCAGTGTGAATCGGCAATGACTGGATAAATAGATCCACTGTACACATCATTACTGATAAGAAACAGTCGCAAGGAATCAAAGTCAGTGGGATGGTATTGACGTACCTGATGTGTGATTTCACTGGTGCAATCATCAGGCAGTATATTGTCATTACCGATAATTTCATCTTCCAATAGAAACAGAACTTCACACTTTGTGACTTCTTTCAGCGTATTGACCATTCTGGTCAGCATTTCTTTTTCATCATTGAGATAGGAGTATTTCTTTAATATGATTTCTGAGTGTTCACTGACAAAAAACTCAATTGAATCGCCCTCTTTCATACGATAAATTCTTCTGATTTCTTTAGGGATAACCAGACGTCCCAGATCATCCAGTCTACGTACAATACCAGTTGCTTTCATAATATGCCTCCGTGTCATCTGAACACTGTTAGTATGGGAATGACGTTGAGTTTTATACACATCAAAAGAAAAGAATGGTAAAATAGGGTCATGATGAACTGGGATACACAATTGAATATTGATACGGAAGGATTGGATGAACGTCTTGCGGACTGGCATCATTTCCGTTATGAACCAACCCCCTATGAAGTACTTGAGCGACTTTTGGACAGTGGTTTGATCAATGAAAAGAATCATGTTCTGGATATGGGCTGCGGCAAAGGCAGAGTATCGTTCTTTTTAGCTCAGACAATTGGATGCCGTACAACTGGTGTGGATTTTGATTCCAATATGATTGAAATTGCCGAAAAAAACAGAAAGAATGTGCAACATCCAGAATTGATTCAGTTTGTCTGTACTAAAGCTGAAGAGTATGAAATTACAGATGAGGATTGTTTTTACTTTTTTAATCCATTCTCAGAGAAAATACTCAGATCAGTCATTGGACATCTTCTTGAGTCCTGGTATAAACATCCTAGACCCATAAAACTGTTTTTCTATTATCCAAGTCATGATGTGTTATCGTATCTGATGACACTGGATGAATTGATTTTTCTGGATGAGATTGACTGTGAAGATTTGTATGAAGAACCAGATATCAGAGAGAGAATCATGGTTTTTGAGACAGTTTCTATCAATTAAAACGAGAGTCACGCATAAGCGTGACTTTTCTGTTATGTGGATAACTATGTGAAGATGTGGAGTAAAGTTGAGACAGATTAGGGACAACATTGGGACCAAAGAAAATGTGAATTCTGTTACACTGAAAGAGCGGAAAACAGGTCCTATTGACACAGCAAATTACAAATAGATATACTTTAAGTGTAAAAATATTTTCCTGGAAAGGGTTTTTATGAACTGAATGGATAAACGGTATAAAGCATTCTTTAAGTGTAAGGGGGGAATTCTCGGTAACTTGTTTCCGAGATGAAAACCCAAAAAACCAAAAACATAGAACTATATGTATTGCGTATTTTAGTTATATATAAGGAAATCTTTCAACCTTTATAAGATACATATATGTATGGAGTGATGTGTATGAGTAAATATATTCACGGACGTACTTGTATCTATAACATCAATTATCATATTGTATGGTGTGTGAAGTATCGTAGAAAAGTATTGAGCCCACAAATATCAGATAAACTTTATGAATTGGCACAATCCATTGCGGAAGAAAAAGGGTTTACCGTTATTGATTGTAAAGTGGGTGAACAGGATCATGTACACTGTTTTGTCTCCGCACCACCTAGAATGTCTGTAACACAGATAGTAAAATATCTAAAGGGGATTAGTGGTAATGGACTATTAAAAGAGTTTCCTGAAATAAGAAAGTCATTGTGGAATGGTCATCTTTGGAATGGTTCTTATTTTTGTGAAACGATTGGTTCAACTTCCGAAGAAAACATTCTCAAATATATAGAAAGGAAAAAAAACTGTCAGTTATGAATAAAGCTATCAAATACAGAATCTATCCTACTGCTGAACAGATGACGATGTTCGCTAAAACATTTGGATGCTGTCGTAAAGTCTATAATCTGATGCTTTCTGACAAGATTGAAAGCTATAAAGAAACAGGGAAATTTGTATCTGTAACACCAGCGAAATACAAAGAAGAATATCCATATCTCAAAGAAGTTGATAGTCTGGCTCTTGCGAATGTTCAACTGAATCTTCAAGCTGCTTTTCGTAATGCGTTCGATAAATCACGTAAAAAGAAGAATGGCTTTCCGAAGTTCAAATCTTCAAAACATGGTAAAAAATCTTATACGACCAATAATCAGAAAGGTACAGTTTCAATTTTAGGAAATATGATCAAATTACCTAAGATTGGAAAGGTCAAAGCAGAAATCCATAGACAGCCAGAAGAGAACTGGATTATCAAATCTGCAACGATATCATTAGAGGGTGATGGTAAATATTATGCATCTGTTCTGTTTCAATTCGATGAGTTTAAATCAAACTATGTACCAGACATAGAAAACGTAATAGGATTTGATTATGCATCTGAAGGACTGTATGTGGATGATCAAGGAAACAAAGGTTCAAATCACAAATATTATCGTGAAAGTCATGAGAAATTGGGTAAAGCACAGAGAAAACTATCACGAAAGATAGGCTCTAAAAAAGGTGAAGAGAAATCAGCGAATTTTCTGAAGCAGCTGAAGAAAGTTAACAGGATCCATTCACATATTGCCAATCAGCGAAAAGACAATCTACATAAACTGTCTACTGAGATAGCCAATCAGTATGATGTTGTGTGTGTAGAGAGTCTAAACATGAGATCTATGTCAAACAAAGGGTTTGGCAATGGGAAAGCGACACTGGATAACGGATATGGAATGTTTTTGAATATGCTGGAATACAAGCTGGTTGAAAGAAACAAGTATTTTGTAAAAGTTGACAAATGGTTTCCATCATCACAAGTATGTCATAACTGTGGTACTTTGCATCCTGAAATGAAAGATTTAGGACTACGAATGATGAAATGTGATTGTGGGGTAGAGATGAGTCGAGACCACAATGCAGTCATCAACATCAAAAAAGAAGGTCTGCGCATACTGACGTCAGCAGCATAAACCTTCGATAAACATAATTATGGTAGGGATGGAATAGCCCGAACCTAACGCTTGTGGACACTGTGTAAGACTTGGCGATATCTTTAGATATCATCAAGCAGTGGTGAGCGAAGCAAGAAGCTCGTTAACTTGTTGCCGAGTAGTTCACAAACGAAAGAAATGATGGGACAGTCATGTGAAAACCATTGAACCATCATAAATCTATGGAAAAGTTTTGAGTTTTCATGTAAAATGTACCTGTTAAGGAGTGAGTTTATGTCACAGACAAAGAAAGA
>JAFYOL010000192.1 GCA_017560205.1 Erysipelotrichaceae bacterium
AGATTCTTGAAATGATTCAACCTGCATCTGAAACATCAGAGGATCTTACTACTTAGTTTCCGATTTCTTGGGGGAAAGGGGGCACTATGCGCTCCTATCAAGTTTTATCATCTCAAATTAAATCTATTTATTTTCAGATTATCAACTCCTGTGTTCATTATAAGAAAAAGTAAAACGCATGTCAAAAGTGACATGCGTTGTTGACATGGTGCATCTGACAGGAGTCGAACCTGCGACCACTCGAATCGGAATCGAGTACTCTGTCCAGCTGAGCTACAGATGCAGGAAACTTTTCTTATTCTATCAATGATTTATGAATTCCGTCAAGATAACGATGTATTCCACTGGAAAGAATGATATAATTGTTTAGATTATAAGAGGTAGATATGGATTCTAGTAAACAGATGACCAGTGGAAATCCGGCAAAACTGATTCTCTTTTTTGCGATTCCATTGATGATAGGAAACATATTTCAGCAGTTGTATACCATGGTTGATACCATGATTGTCGGTCAGGTACTGGGGGTCAGCGCACTTGCGGCATTGGGTGCTGCAGACTGGCTGATTTGGCTGGTGCAGGGAATTATTACAGGGGTGACACAGGGATTTTCGATTCAGTTGTCTCAGGATTATGGTGCACAGCGTTGGGAACGTTTAAAAAAGTCAGCAGGAAGAAGCATTCTGTTGACGATTGTGATGGCCATCAGTGTATTTGTGTTCTTTCAAATGACACTGAAGCCGATTTTATTGATTCTGAATACACCGGTGGATATTCTGGATATGGCGATGGAATATGCACGTGTGATCTTTTTAGGGCTGTTTTCTGTATCAGCCTATAATTTAGGGGCTTCTTTCTTAAGAGCGATGGGAGACTCCAATTCACCTTTAAGAGCGATGCTGGTGGCGTCTGTCATCAACATTGGTTTGGATATTTTGTTTGTTGCCTATTTCCATTGGGGAATTGCAGGGGCTGCCTTTGCGACGATTATTTCTCAGACGATTTCAGCATTGTATTGTTTCCTGGTGCTGAGAAAAATGGAAGTCATGGCGTTGAAGAAACAGGACTTTGATCATGTGGATGCACCGGATGAACGTCTGCTTCGTCTGGGCTTTCCAATGGCTGCACAGAATGTCATCATTGCGATTGGTGGTCTGTGTGTACAGTATGTCATCAATGGTTTTGGTTCGTTGTATGTTGCAGGTTTTACTGCGACCAACAAGATGTATGGTCTATTGGAATTGGCTGCATTGGCTTTTGGTTTTGCGATGACAACGTATGTGGGTCAGAATCTTGGTGCAGGCAAGATTCAGCGTATCAAAGATGGGGTCAAGAGTGGCTCTGTGATGGCTCTTTTGACATCAGGTGTAATCACTGTATTGATGTTTGTGTTTGGTCGTCAGATTCTGTCATTGTTTATCTCTGGTGATCCATCTGAGACTGCTCAGGTATTGCAGATTGCTTATGATTATCTGCGTGTGATGGCAAGCTGTCTGTGGGTGCTGTATCTGTTGTTTGTGTTCCGTTCTACTCTTCAGGGGTTAGGCGACACATTCATCCCAATGATCAGTGGTTTTGTGGAACTGGTATGCCGTGTTGTGCTGATCTTTGTGATGCCGCGTTTCTTTGGGATGAAGAGTATTTATTTTGTTGAAGTGTTTGCGTGGACTGGAGCAACAATCTTACTGGTAGGCTCTTGTCTTAAGCGTATCCGTGATTTGAAAGAAGGAGAAGAAAGTTCATGTTAAAGCGATTTTGGAAGGTTCTGGCTTTAAATAAGAATCAGAATGAAATTGAGCTGGATGGCAAAAAGATTGCGATCAGCAAGAAAGAAAAGCGTCTGGCACGCATTTCACAAAGCATCATGGAATTTATTCCATTGTTTGCGATGTTTATGTTTATCAATAATCCACAATTGATTGAAATTGAAAATGCAGGATTGATCATGAGTTTTCTGGTGGTCACTGTTGTGATCTGTGGTGTCTTTGTGGTCGGATGCGTTCTTGCCTATCTGGTATGGCGCATTGGGGTCAATAAAATCCTTTAAGGTGCAGATGTACCTTTTCTTTTTCTTGTGAGTCAATTCATTGTATAATCATATCGAGGAATACGGACAATGAAAAACATGAACATAAAGACAAATCAACAGGGGATTCTGGAATTTAGTGGAAAATCAGTAGTTGAACTGGCAGAGAAATACGGAACTCCTTTGTATGCAATGGATGAAATGATGATCAGAAATCGTCTGAAGACGTTTAATCAGGCAATGAAAGAGGCTTTTGATGAGAAGGCAGAAGTATTGTATGCCTCCAAAGCCTGTGATTTTCTGGCGATGTATCGTTTGATTAAAGAAGAAAACTGTGGTGTGGATGTGGTTTCTGATGGTGAAATCTTTACTGCATACAAAGCAGGATTTCCAATGGAAAAAGCTTATTTTCATGGCAACAACAAGACAGATTCTGAAATCCGCTTTGCGATTGAAAGGGAAGTCGGTACCTTTGTTGTGGATGGTGAAGATGAACTGGAAACACTCAATCAGATTGCCTCTGAATACAACATCGTACAAAAGATTCTGATTCGTGTGACTCCAGGAATTGACCCTCACACATATGAAGCTGTATCAACGGGAATTGTTGACTGCAAGTTTGGGTCAGCTCTTGTCACAGGTGCAGCAGAAGCACTGACTCACAAAGCATTATCGATGGACCATATTTCACTGCAGGGGTTTCATTGTCATGTAGGATCACAGGTGTTTGATGGTGAAGTGTTCATGAAATGTGCCGATGTCATGTTCTGTTTTATCAAAGAGATTTCACAGAAATTCAATTATGAGTGTCTGCAGCTCAATTTAGGTGGAGGATATGGGGTTCCTTATGTTGAGGAAGATCCGTATTTGGATATTGAACAGATTCTGATGCGCGTAGGAGCGCATGTAAAGCGTCTTTGTCATCTGTATGATATCAAGTTACCACAGATTCTGATGGAGCCTGGAAGAAGCATTGTGGCTGATGCAGGAATCACATTGTATCGTGTGGGCAGTGTCAAAAAAATACCAGGAGCTAAAAATTATGTTTCAGTGGATGGCGGTATGACTGATAATCCACGTTATGCCCTGTATCGTTCAAAATACACCATGCGTTGTGCCAATCGCATGAATGAAGAAGCATCGCTGCGCTGTTCTGTTGTGGGCAAGTGCTGTGAAAGCGGGGATATTCTGCAGGAAAATGTACTGCTTCCAGATACAGTTCAACGTAATGATATCATTGCGGTCTTGTGTACCGGTGCCTATAACTATTCCATGGCTTCCAACTACAATCGCATTGTTCGTCCTGCTGTAGTGATGATAAGTGGTCAGGATGAAAAGGTGGTTGTACAGCGTGAAAAGTTTGAGGATTTGATCAAGAATGAACTGTAGAGAGGTTCATTTGTGGTACAATAAAGTTTAAGATAAAGGAAAGTGAAATTATGAAAATTCGTCTTTTAGCAACAGCCGATGTTCATGGAGTGATTTCTCCATATCAGTATTCTGATCGTACATTGGCACAGCAGGGGTTAGCGCGTCTTGCAGGTCATATTCATCGTCTGCATGATGAACATACATTGTTGATTGACAATGGAGATGTACTGGAAGGATGTCCATTAACGTTCTATCATGCACAGTATGAACCAGAGACACGTCATCCAATGGCAGATGCCCTGAATTATCTGAAGTATGATTATTACAATCTGGGAAACCATGATTTCAATTATGGCTATGATATGCAGCATGGATACATGGAAGCTGTCAATGCCAAGTGCATCACAGGCAACATCACGGAACATGGTAAAGTGGTGGGTGCAGAATATACCATTCATGAATTTGATGAAACTCATCGCATTGCCCTGATTGGTGTTACAACACAGCATATTCCAGTGTGGGAACACCCGGAACACATTGAACACAACACCTTTGAAAATGTCTTTGATTATGTAAAAAGAACTGTAGCTAAAATCAAAGAAACTGAAAGTGTCAATGGTATCGTTGTGGTATATCATGGCGGTTTTGAAAAAGATCTGGAAACAGGGGTCAACACAGAAGCACAGACAGGTGAAAATCTGGGATACAAGATGTGTGAAGAAATTGATGGCATTGATGTCATGATTACAGGTCATCAGCATCGTTCTTTAGCAACAAGATGTTTTGATAAAGTGGTCACTCAGACGGCTTATATTGGTAAAGAGCTGGCAGTTGTAAAATGGGATCTGGATACTCATGAAATCACTGCAGAACTGTTAAAGGCAGATCAGCCGATTGATGAAAATCTGATGGCTCTGTTTGCGGACAAGGAAGAACGTGTACAGACTTGGCTGGATAAACCATTGGGTATCGTTAAGGATGGAGATCTTTTGATTGATGATCTGTTTGAAGCACGTGTTCATAAACATCCACTGGTTTCTTTCCTCAATCAGGTTCAGCTGCATGTCAGCGGTGCACAGCTGTCTGCCAATGCACTGTTCAATGATGCCAAGGGATTCCGTCATGAAATCACAATGCGAGATCTGGTCAGCACATACGTGTATCCAAACACATTGATGGTATTAAAGATGACAGGATCAGTCCTGAAGGAATACATTGAAAAGTGTGCAGAATACTTTGATGTGCAGGATGGAAAGCTGGGCGTAACTCATCGTTTCCAGTGGCCTAAGCCACAGCACTACAACTATGACATGGTTGAAGGTGTGGATTATGTGCTGGATATCCGCAAACCTGAAGGTCAGCGTATTGTATCACTGACTTATCAGGGTAAAGATGTTGAAGATACAGATGAGTTCACAATGGTTGTCTCCAACTACCGTGGTGGTGGTGGCGGAAACTTCGATATGGTCAAGAAGTGTGAAGTCATCAAGACCATTCAGGATGATATGGTCAGCTGTATGGCAGCTTATCTGCAGGCTAATCCTGAACTTGTCGTCAATCATCGTGAAAACATTAAAATCATTTATTAAAACAGGAAGCTTGAAAGCTTCCTTTTCTTATCTGAACATGATAAAGTTCATGGTGAGGTGAAGGTTATGAAGATCATCAATGCTGGAAACAGAATCATGAATACGTATTTCTATCCATCGTCTTCTGGTCTGATTATGATTGATACGGGGTATGAACATTCCTTAGAATCAGTAGAAAAGAAACTGAAACAGCACAATTTAAGTTTAAAAGATGTGTCTTATGTTTTTTTGACTCATGCGCATGATGATCATGCTGGTTTTTTAAATGAGATGCTGCATCAATATGATCAGTTTCAGGTGATTATAAGTAGTCAGTCCAAAAAGACATTGAAAAGAGGTCAAAACAGTTTTGAAGGTGGATGCAGTACGCTTTTTGCCTGGTTGTTTTGTCAGCTGATGGTGCTGTTTGGTAAAGGCGAACATCGTTTTCCAATGATTGAAGATCAGTTTGATTCACGTTTTATTGAAGTTACAGATCAAAATAAGGATGAACTGGAAAGACTTTTGGGGGCATCAATTTTATATACACCTGGTCATACTTGTGATTCACTGTCTTTGAAGTACAATGATGTACTTTTCTGTGGTGATGCAGCCATGAATGGACTTCCAAGTTTCTGTCGTCTGATTATCTGGATTGAAAATCTGGTGCAGTATGAACAGTCTTGGGATATTATGATTCATACTGATGCTGAGTGGATATATCCTGCACATGGAAAGCCATTTTTAAAAGAAGATTTAAAGAAGTTTAAATCGATGATTAAGAAAGTCAGACTCTATAAATTAAAATAGGAACTTGTGTACACAAGTTCCTATTTGTTTAAATCCAACCCAATGTTTTAGCGATTGTGATAAAGATAAAGATGGTGATGATTGAGAAAAGAGTTCCCAATGTGATGATTTCACCAGCCAACTCGTAGTCAGCTTCATAATTGCGAGCCATTGCGTAGCTTGATACAGCATTAGGTGTTGCGAAGACTGCAAGCAGAATGGCCATTTCCAGCTGATTGAATCCAAGCAGAGCTGATACAGACAGCATCACTGCAGGGATGATAACGATTTTGCCTAAAACAGACAGAGCAGACAGTTTGATGTTTTTCAAGAGGTTACCAAACTTCAGATCTCCACCCAGAATCAGGAAGGCAAATGGTGTTGCGGTTGATTTGATGTTGTTTAATGTTGTGTCAAACATTGTAGGGATTTCAAATCCGATTGTGTTTCTGACAACAGAGAACAGAAGACCGGATACACCACCAATAATCAGTGGATTTTTCACAATTCCAATCAGTGCAGCTTTCAGATTTTTGTCTTTTGATTCAGAGAAGACATACAGTGAAATCACCGAAAGCATGTTGATGACAGGCACATAGAACGATGCGACAACAGCAGCCAGAGTTGAACCGGCAGTACCACCGATGCTCAGTCCCAGCGGAACACCAAACAGCAGGAAGTTGGAACGGAATGTCCCCTGAATCATAACACCTTTGCGTTTGTTGTCTTTCACAAACAAAGGCACAATCACAAACAGTGCACCGCACAGCACACATGCACACAGGCAGACATAGAGAATCAGTTTTCCGTTGAAAACTTCAAAGATATTTGCACTAGCAACGTTGTAGAACAAAAGCACTGGCAGCAGGCACTTGAAGCATACGTTGTTGGCAACTTTAAGAAAATGTTCATCCCATAATTTAACACGAGTCAGTACATATCCCAGTACAATCAGCAGGAAAATTGGGACGACAACATTGCATGAAAACAGTAAGTCGTTGATCATAAAAACCTCCAAGAATTTTAAATCCGACTTATTATAGCACAAACCAAAGTTTTGTGAAGAAAAAAATACCTTTCTATTAAGAAAGGTATTGTAGATCATGGCACCCCCTGCGGGAATCGAACCCACAACTAGCCCTTAGGAGGGGCTTGTTATATCCATTTAACTAAGGGGGCAGAAATCTGCCCCCTTATTATACATCAGTTTTTATGAAATTCTATAATTTGTTGAAACCTTCAAATGGAGTCTTTTCTGCATCTTTGGCATAAACGAAGGCTTCTGTGAGCTGTTTCATCAGATCAGCACTGATGTTGATGCCATCTTTCATTAATGTTGCTTTCTGCATTACCAGCCAGTCAGCACAGATCAGAGCACACAAATGTCCCATTTCATCTTCATATTCAAGATGAATGGATGTGTTTTCTGTTTTCTCTACATTGAAATAGAAGACACCAGAGTAAAGTTCTTCACTTTCCTTGTCAAAACCTTCTGCAGAAATACACATCTGTACAGTTGGATTTGTATCAGGATTGAATTTAGGGTGCAGATACACAAATGGATAATACTGCACCAGAAAGCGTGAGAAATGACCGTATGTCAGATTCAGTGTTTCTGGTCCTGAAAGTTCAATGAATTCTTTCTGTGGTTCAGGTTCACTTACAGCTTCTTCTACAACAACAGGTTCCTCAATGATTTCTGGTTCTCCCTGTACTTCTTCAACTTTTTCTTCCACAGGTTCTTCTTCAAACAGATGTTTCAGATTTCTGAGTTTTCTGCGATAATATCGAGCAGATTTGTTGAACATCAGAATCAGCATCAGAAACAGGCTTGATCCAAAGAAAATCAACTGTATCAGATAGAATTCTGATGGAGTCTTTTCATACAAAAGATAGGCCATTGGAAGACTTGCGATCATCGCTAAAGCATACAGCCAGATAAATATGCGCTTGCCGCTTAAAATCAGCAGCACACACAGTGATTGAAGCCCTAAATGAATCAATGCTTCCTGCAAGAGTGTCCCTGTCTTCATGAACATATACGCCTGCATAGCTCCAATCAGAAGCAATGCCAGTACAACAATCAGTTTGGTCCAGATTCTTCCTTTTCTGAACGATGAATCTGTTTTCTTTAATTTTCTAATTTTATCTTTTCGTTTCATAAAACAACCTCATCTGAAAATATCATATCACGACTGCGTGATAAATTAAATGCTTGACTTGTATTTGGAGCCCATGTGAACTTTTGATTCTTTCATACGCTAAAGTGAAAGGAGGAATGAACATGGCTTATACAATTACGTTTGGCTCTTCTGGACTGGATGTGAAAAAGGCACAGTATTATTTAAATCAGGTGCTTTATACACCTGGAGCACAGCCTTTGGTAGAGGACGGTGTATTTGGTCAGAAGACACAGTTTGCGGTTGTGGTCTTTCAGTATCTGAACAATCTTCCAATTGATGGTGTATTAGGGTCAAGAACATGGGATGTTCTGGTTCAGAAGTTCAAGGAACTGGATACCCCAACTCCTGAAGTCAACAGGACAGGTTATACTTTGCGTATTGGATCTGTAGGTCTTGGTGTGCAGAAAATGCAGATGTATCTCAATCGTTTGAATGTACCATCACCAAATCTGACTGTGGATGGCAATTATGGTCAGCGTACTGCCAATGCAGTGCGTGTGTTTCAGGCAGCAAGCGGCTTAAGTGCTGATGGTGTCATCGGAAACAACACCTGGGATAAAATCATTCAGGCTTTATAAGAAGGAGGACAGCCTCCTTCTTTCATGTTAGAATAGTGTTATGAAAGAAAATCTTGTTTATATGCTGTGCTGCAGCAATCATCATTATTATACCGGATGGACCAATGACTTCATCAAGCGCATGAGTTCGCATCAAAAGGGGACAGCAGCCCATTATACACGTGCATTTGTGCCTAAGGCTATTGTTTATATTGAGGTTTTTGAAACCAGAAGTGAAGCAATGCGCAAAGAAGCTCAGATTAAAAAGATGACTCGCAGTCAAAAAGAGATGATGATTCATGAACATGAAGCGAGTACATCCGCATTTTTGAAGGAACATCCATTTCAGTTTGAATAAGAAAAAGGACTTTTGATGATAAGTCCTTTTATTTTAAGATTGCCTGAATAGCGATACAGCCAGGTCCACCCTGAGTGATAAATGCACAAGACAGATAAACGATTTCAGTTTCAGTCTGAGGGAATGCTTCCTGAACCTGTTTTCTTACTTTTTCTGCGCCTTCTTGTACACCTGCATGAGAAATTGTGATCAGGTAGTTTTCGTTGACACCCATTTCCTTGAACTGGTTGATGGCTTCTTCAACTGCTTTTTTCATTGTACGTTTAATGCCTGCAGATTCAAGGCGCTTGCCATCTGGAGTCTGTGTCATGACAGGTACGATTTTAATCAATCCTGCGATTTTAGCAGCCAGTGGAGTCAGACGACCACCGCGGCTGAGGAAATCAAAGTCACTTGGAATCAGGAAAGATTTGTGGTTTTCACTCAGATGATTCATTTCATCAATAATCTGCTGAGTTGTTGCGCCTTCCTTCTGCATCTTAAGCGCTTTATTGACCATGTAGCGGTGTGGTCCGCACAATGTTTTTGTGTTGATGACATGAATGCGTTCGTTGTTGTCAACACTATTTTTAGCGCCGACTGCACTCTGATACGTTCCGCTGAGTCCATCTGCCATGGAAATAACGATCATTTCATCGTCTGTATTTTCGAAGACTTCCATTGTTTCACCAACTGCTGGCTGTGAAGATGTTGGTACATGTCCCTGTCTAACGATTTCGATGAATTCGTTTGGCTGAATCTCCACATATTCTTTGTATGTCTTGCCATTGACAGTAACACTTAATGGTAAAACTGTCAGGTTTATTTCTTTTCCTTCAGCTGGGGAATAAAGTGTCGATGTATCAGTAATAATTTTCATGGGAATCTCCGTTTCTATTTAACATAAACTTTACATCATTAGTATATCGGCTAAGGAAGATGAGTTCAAGGAGTTTTGAAAACTTGATATGGAAACTGGTTTCTATGGTGTGTCATGACTTTACGTTGATGCTTAAAATTGGTAAAATATTCTGTAGAATATGACTCTTTAAAAGAGTCGGGGTGAACATATGAATGAACATTTGATGGATGTCAACAAGGGCCGTAATTTAACCATGCTGATGGATTATTATGAGCTGACAATGGCCAATGGATACTACAAACTTGGTTTGAAGGATCAGTGGGTTTGTTTTGATGTGTTTTTTAGAAAGGTGCCGGAAAGCGGAGGTTATGTCATCGCTGCTGGTCTGGAGTCTATTATCTCTTATATTAAGGGGATGCACTTCAGTGCTGAAGATATTGATTATCTGAGAAGCAAAGGTATTTTTGATGAAGGCTTCCTTGAATATTTAGCTGATTTCAAGTTTACTGGTGATCTGGATGCGGTTAAGGAAGGGACTCCAGTGTATCCGAATACACCTGTAATTACTGTGTGTGCACCGCTTTGTGAAGCACAGCTGATTGAAACAATGCTGCTGTTGTCATTCAATCATCAGTCATTGATTGCGACAAAGACAAATCGTATTGTGCGTGCAGCAGGTGATCGTACTGTCATGGAATTTGGTGCTCGTCGTGCTCATGGGTATGATGCTGCAATTTTAGGTGCCCGTGCTGCTGCCATTGGTGGTGCCAAGCTGACTGCCACTGCGATTGCCGATGAGCTGTTTGGTTTCCCTGCAGTCGGAACTATGGCGCATTCGTGGATTCAGTTCTTTGATTCTGACTATGAGGCATTTAAGGCTTATGCTGCGATTTATCCTAGCAATTCTACATTCTTGCTGGATACATTCAATGTTCTGGAAAGTGGTCTTCCTGCTGCAATTCGTGTTGCCAAGGAAATCATTGAACCTCAGGGTTATCGTCTGAAAGGTGTACGTCTTGATAGTGGTGACTTGGCTTATCTTTCCAAGAAAGTGCGCAAGGCACTGGATGCTGCAGGTATGGAAGATACACAGATTGTCGTATCCAACAGCATTGATGAAGGTCTGATTCAGGCGTTGAACATTCAGGGTGCTCGCATTGATTCCTTTGGTGTTGGTGAACGTCTGATTACATCAAAATCAGAACCGGTCTTTGGTGGTGTTTATAAACTGGCCTCAGTAGAAAATGTTCAGACTGGTGAATTTGAACCACGTATCAAGATTTCTGAAAACGTAGAAAAAATCATTAATCCTGGACGCAAGAAACTGTTTAGAGTTTATGATGAAAATCATTTATCGAAATATGATGTTGTTGCACTGCATGATGAAGTTCTTCTGTCAGGTGTATCGGAAGTTGTTGATCCAAGCAAGTCTTGGAAGACTTATCGTGTTGAAGAAGAAACAATTGAAGAAATGCTGGTTCCAATTTTCAGAAAAGGGGAACTTGTGTATGAAGTGCCTACATTGAATGAAATTATTGAATACAGCAAGGTTCAGCAGAGTTATATTATGGAAGAAGAAAAACGTTTCAACTATCCTCATCGTCATTATGTGGATTTGTCAAAGAAACTGCATGAACTCAAGATTAAGATGTTGAAAGAAGCAGAAGGTCAAAGAAGATAAAAACAGGAGGGTTTTAATGATGAAACTGAAAACTGTGATTGGTCAGTGTGCAGTGGAAACTGGACATCTGAACTTTAATTTTAATCAGATGAAAAGGATGATTGAACAGGCTGAAAATGCACAGGCTGATCTGATTGTCTTTCCTGAACTTGTGTTAAGCGGAACATGTGTCGGTGACAAATGGGAAGCAAAAGAATTTATTGATGATCTGTGTGCATATAATCAGAAGCTTGCGGAATTGAGCAGTGAATTGATGGTTGTATGGGGGAATGTGCTTAAAGAAGAAGATAAATTGTACAATGCAGTGTATTGTGCAGTCGATGGTCAGGTTGTTTATACACAGACAAAACGTATTTTAAAGAGTACAAACACTTCCTGTGAACATCGTTTCTTCAGTGTGAAGGAAGATGCTTCTACGGTTGAATACAAGGGCGTACAGCTTGGTTTTGTGATGGGTGATGAAATTCATCATACTGATCTGATTCCTTTGTGTGATGTTTTGATTCACGTTGAATCAAAGGCATGGACATTGGATGATGAAGGTCTTTATGATGCAGTGATGAAACAGCTGAATCATCCATGTGTTGTGCATGTGAATGCTGCAGGGATGCAGAATACAGGCAAGAATGTCTTGATGTTTGATGGTGGAAGTGCCCTCTATCAGATGACTGAAGCAACTCACCGTTTGACAGATGGTTTTGTATCCGAATGTGCTGTGATTGAAGAATGCTTTGATCATCGCATAGAACATAAACTGATGACTTGTCTGGTTCGTGCAATTCATGAATTTGATCGTCAGACACTGCCATACAAACCAAAATGGATCATTGGACTTTCCGGTGGTCTTGATTCCAGTGTGACTGCGGCTTTGCTTTCAATGGCAGTTGGTGCAGATCGTATTGTAGGTTACAATCTGGCAACTCGCTACAACAGTGAAAATACAAAAGACAATGCCTCCAATCTGGCTAATGCTTTGGGCATTGAACTTAGAAATGGGTATATTTCTGAAGTCGTTGAGGCTAGTGTGCGCACGGCTGAGATTTATGGATACAAAGAAGAAAACATGGCAACACTGGTGCTTGAAAACATTCAGGCACGTGTTCGTGGACATCTGTTAAGTACATTTGCCCAAATTGAAAATGGTGTCATCATGAACAATGGCAATAAGATTGAAGTTGCCTTGGGTTATGCAACTATGTATGGTGACAGCATTGGGGCAATTGGTCCAATCGGTGATCTGACAAAGGTACAGCTGTTTGATCTTTCTCATGAAATCAATGCATATCTTGGTCGTGAAGTTGTACCTGAACGTCTGCTTCCGGTGGTAAATGACGAATCATTGACTTGGGAAATGGCTCCATCAGCAGAATTGAGAGAAGCGCAGTATGACCCAATGAAGTGGTTCTATCATGACTGGCTGATTGATCAGCTGACAGGTGATGTCAGTGCAGAAGATATCATGGAAGATTATCTGTCAGGTAAACTCATGAATTCATCCATGGGAAGATGGCTCAAGTACTATCATCTGGACAACGGTAAGAACTTTATCGAAGATTTGGAATGGGTGCTGCGTCAGATGCGTGTATCTATCTTTAAACGAGTACAGAGTGTGCCGGTTGTGATGATCAGCAAGCGTGCATATGGAACCAACACACAGGAAGTTCAGGGAATCTTTGATGTTTCTGAACGTTATACAAAGCTTAAAGAAGCCATTTTAAGAGGCTGATATGAAAGAAAAAATACTGAATTACATTGAACAGCATCGTGATCAGATCCTCTCTGATGTGATGATGCTGGTGAAAACAGAAGCGCCAAGTTCAGATGTTGAAGGATTATCTGAAGTACGCAAGGTTTTGAAACAGCTGATTGTTGAGCGTACAGACATGACTCCGGAAGAAATTGAAGTGGAATCTGGACGTCATGTGCTCTATCTTCCATCAGCTGAAAAATCAATCGTACTGATGGGACATTATGATACCGTACATCCTGTTGGAAAGCTTCCTGTTGTACTGGAAGAAAACACATTGAAAGGTCCTGGTGTTCTGGATATGAAGGCAGGACTGGTCATGGGAATCTGGCTGTATAAAATGATGAAGGATTTCAAGGTTGATTGTCCAGTCAGCTTGTTGTTTAATGGCGATGAAGAAATTGGAAGTCATGGTTCAAAACATATTCTTGCCCAGAAGGCATCGATGGCTAAATGTGCTCTGATTTTAGAGCCTGCCGTTGAAAATGGTGATTTGAAGACAGGCCGTAAAGGGGCGATGTCATGTGTGATTAAAATGCATGGAAAAGCATCTCATGCCGGAAATAATCCGCTGGCAGGTATCAATGCGATTGAAGAAATGGCTCATCATGTGATTGCGCTGCAGAAACTCAACGATCATGAAGCAGGTACAACTGTGAATGTCGGTAAGATTACAGGAGGTACTGTCAGCAATGTGGTTCCTGATCTGTGTGAAATCACAGTCGATCTGCGCTATAAGACACTAAGTGAAAAACAGCGCATCAGAAAAGCAATTGAAGACATTGAACTGATGAATCCTAAAGTCGTTCGTCAACTTTCCTTCAATGATGGAAGCAATCCGATGGAACAGACACCACAGAACATTCAGCTTTATGAACAGATGAAAGAATGTGCATCAAGTTTTGGTATTGAACTGAATCATCAGTTTGTCGGAGGGGCATCGGATGGTAATCGTATTTCTCATTTAGGTCTTCCTATTCTGGATGGCATGGGTGCTGTCGGTAAGGGGATTCATGCATTGGATGAACAGATTGATTTGAAGAGAACTTTTGAGAAATTAGCGATGAATGCTTTGTTTCTGAGTCAAATAAAATAAAAGAAAACCTGAGTTAGACTCAGGTTTTTCTGTCTTTAAATCAGTGTTTTGGATTGCTTAAAAAATAGAAAGGAAGTATACTTAAGAAAGAGGAAGTCTATGATTTTTTATCACGCTTTTCTTCAGTGTAAACTGATTGTTTCTGTTTAGTAAAAGAGAAGAGAAAAACAAAACAATCTGATGAAGAAGGGCAATAGACGAAAAGGGAGGAACATGAAAATGTACGAGTTCGAATATGTGAACAAACTGAATGAATTGATGGCAAAGGCTTTGGAAGTCAATGAAGAAAACATCAAAATGCTGGCTCGCAAGTTTGCAGACAACATAAAAAACGACAAAATCATCCACACATTCGGTACAGGTCATTCTCATATGATCGGTATTGAACTGTTTGCACGTGCAGGTGGTCTGGGTAATGTTAACGCAATTCTGGATCCAGATACTCTGACTTCAAACGGTGCTCAGAGAAGTGGTGCTTTGGAAAAGCTGCCTGGTCTGGCTGACATCATTTATGATAGCTACAAGATTGAAAAGGGCGATATCATGATCATTACTTCTAACTCTGGACGTAATGCAGTTCCAATTGAAATGGCTGCACGTTGCCAGAAGGAAGGCGTATACTGCATCGCTTTGACTAACCTGGCTCAGTCTAAGGCAACAACTTCACGTCATCCAAGCGGAAAGAAACTGTATGAATATGCAGACTGCATTCTGGATAACTGCGTACCATCAGGTGATGCTCTGCTGAACATCAATGGTGTGCTGACAGGTCCTGGTTCTTCTATCGTCAGCATGTATCTGCTGAACATCATCGTATCAGAAGCTCTGAAAATCTGTGCTGCAGAAGGTGTTAAGGCTCCAGTATTCCAGTCTCAGAACGTTGATGGATTTGATAACGACGCAATCTACAACAAGTACGATGGTCGTGTTAAATGGTACTAATTTAAGTCCTTGGATTTAAATTGGAAGTGAGGAAAAAAATTGTGGCAGATGTAAAAAGACAATATGTTGATCTTGTGTTACAGAAGATTGACGAAAATTATGAAATGCAGCATGAAAAAATCACAAAAGTAGCTCATATGTTTGGTGAATGTATGAGAAACGGTGGTGTTGTTCAGCTGTTTGGGCATAAACTGGCTGAAGAATTCGTAAACGAACTGAATTTCCGAGCTGGTGGAATTGTGCCTTTCCATGCGATCAAGGCAAAAGATTCTGCACTGCGTGGTTTGCTGGACAAATCACTGGCGCAGGGCGAATTCCTGAATCATCCTGAAGTTCTGGATACTATCCTGAGCCCATATGTACTGGATGATCGTGACATGTACTGTCTGATTTCATTGAATGGTAATGAACCATTCGCTCTTGAACTGGCTAAACGTGTTAAGGAAAATGGTCAGAAACTGGTTGTTGTGACAAACATGGCAACTTATAAGAATTCAAACGGAACTCTTCTGGATTATGCAGATGAATATCTGGATTTTGGTTCTGGAGATCCTGATCAGGCCGTTGAAATCAATGGTACTTACTATGGTCAGTGGGGCACTACAATTGGTGCAGTTGTAGCTCAGCAGATTACAGCTGAACTGTACAACTACTTTATGGAAAAAGAAGGAGCAGCTCCAGTGCTTCTGTCTGCAAACCTGAATGGTTCAGATAAACACAACAATGATCTGGTTGTTAAATATGGTGGAAAGAGGATTCGCTAATGGTTAACGCTAAAGTATTTAAAGATGAAGTTAAGAAGCTGATCGAGAAGATTTATGAAACTCAGGCAGCAAACATTGATGCAACAGCTGAAATCATGACTAATGCCATCAAAAAGGGTGGAGTCATTCATATTTATGGTTCAGGTCATTCTGTAGGTCTTGGTATTGATATTACAGATCGTCCTGGATGCCTGGTGCCAATTCATATCATGGAAATGACTGACTTTGTGTACTATGGTGGTGTTTCAGTTGAAGAATTTACAGATAAGGTCAACATCTTTGAAAGAAGACCTGGTATGGCTGAAAAGCTGTTCAACCTGTACAAACTGAATGAAAATGACGTATTTGTTGTTATTTCAAACTCTGGTATCAACGGTATCGTTATTGACGTAGCTGATTTGGCTAGACAGCGTGGTCATAAAGTAATCACGATTACTTCAATGACTCATACACTGGCTGAAGGTTCTCGTCATCCAAGCGGCAAGAAGCTGTATGAATTTGCGGATGTTGTGATTGATAACTGTGGTCCTCATGGTGACGCTCTGCTGGAAACAGGAAGCGTTGAAAAGGTAACTGCTGTATCTTCTATCGCAAACAACGTAATCGCTCATTCACTGGCATTGAAGATTATTGAAAATCTGACAAATGAAGGTATTGTACCTCCAGTACTGAGCGGTGATGCAGAAAAAGATGCTGCATTAAAGAAATACTACGAAGGTAGAATCTAAAAAAAGAAGACATGTTCAATTGAACATGTCTTTTATTCTGTAATCGGTGTCAGATTTTCCCAGTTATAGGAAATAGAAGTATCATACAATTCCATTGGATGAATGAGATACTTTGCATCAGTGTATGAGCGATAGGCAATATCATCACCCATTCCTGTTGTGAAGGAACCAACATTGTACAGTTTAGCAGGGTCATAACCTAATTGAATCAACAGATTCAGGAAGTAACTGGATTCAACACCTGCAGTGGCAATAACCAGAATGTTTTTGTCCTGAGGAATCAGATCATAAATCAGATCATCTGATTCTTCGTAATTGGCAACAAAACTTCCAGGGTCACCAGCATAAATGATGGAACCATCTTCATTCTTGATTTTTGTAATGGTGTACAGTGCATTGACCTCTTTGTTGAAGTCTGCAATGTATTCATAGAATGGAAGATTCAGAAATCCTGCGATGGCACCTTCCTGATAAAACTGATAAGGATAACGGGTATCCAGATAAACACAGTCTTCTCTGAACATGTAGTCATCCAGATTTTTAGGTGTAATTGGACTTTCTGACATTTTTGTGCTTTCAGCAATTTCTTTTGCAGGAAGATTCAATGTCACTTCAGGTGTTGGCTCTGGTTCTATAATATCTGGTTTATCCAGTGGTGCACTGCATGCACAGCAGCACAGAACAAGAATCAGAAGAATCAGTTTTTTCATTCAGGCACCTCCAAAAGAACGATGTTTTCTACTGCATCCATGATGGTTTCCTCAACGATGGCATCATGAATCGTTTGAGTAGCTTCTACGGCAGCGAGTTTGAATTCAGTATCTGTTTCACGGATCCATGAGACAGAGATTTCAGTGTTGTATTCTTTTTTGAAAGCCTTGATGATTTCAAAGGCTTCATTTTTATTGGAAACAGAGAACATCACCGTAGAGAGAACATCTGAGATTGTAGCATTTCCCTGTGTCATGACACTTGCAGAACGATAGGTGTTTTCACTGTAACCTGTCATTGGATTGAGAATATGGCATCTAACTGTTGGGAAATCATTACCAGTATTCAATAAGAAATACTGGTTGTCATCGCCTGATGTTGACAGACACTGGCCGCTTGTAAGTTCTAAGACATATAACATTGCAGCTTTATTATAAGGAGAGATGACACCTGCAGTCCATGTTTTTGCAGAATCAGGATCATATCCTGCAATGGTTGATGTACCTGCATCCAGTAACCATACTGCATCATGCTTCATCAGAACTTCACGTGTTTTATCAATGATGTATCCTTTTGAAAAAGCACCAAGATTTATGGAAACTGTACCAGTGCATCCATTCAGCTGATTGAATGTCACTGTGCTGTTTTCTTTATCGATGACCAGAACATCATCCATCTGGTCGATCGTTGGTACACAGGCTTTGGCTTTTTCGATTTCAGAGGGTTCAGGGTCTGTGTTTTCAATTGGGAAAGCAGAGAATTTTGGGCTCCATAAGTCAATCAGAGCACCCATGAATGGATTGAAATACCCTTTGGAAAGTTCAGCCATCTTCATGGCAGATTCCAGGATTTCAATCATCTCAGCACTGACTTCCATTGCAGTACCTGTTGCATAACTGTCGTTGATGATTCGAACATTTTTAATCAGATCGTCATTTTCATCTCTGTAATAGTGATGACTGTCTAACAATTTGTGATATTTTGCCATGGTTTCATATGCTTCGTTGTAGAGTGTTTCGGCATCACCTTGATAGACTTTTAAACGGACCATGGTATTCATCATAGGGATGTAATCTTCCATGATGTCTTCAACACTATCCATATAATAAGTAACAGGGTTGTCATCTGTAACGAGAGTTATATCTGATTTTTCGGATTCGTTTTTATCAATAGTGGAACTTGTCCCGTTTTCTGTTTTCATACATCCTGTTATTAAGAGTAAGGATAGAAATATGTAGAGAAATTTCATGATTCTATATTCCTTTCAAATCTCACTTTTATTTAAATAAAAAGCTCGTTATTGTTTGAAATGAGATTCAAATACTATTATAATGAATATGCTAGGCTTGTCAAAAGTTTGGCAAGGGAAAGAAAGGAAGGAAAGAAATGAAAAAACTGTTATTGGTTGCAAGTGTTCTGGCTCTTCTGACAATGAGTGCATGTGCTAAGGGTGCAACAGGAGAAACTTATACAGCAACAGAAAAAGGTTACGGCGGCGAAGTCGTTGTAGAACTGACTGTTTCTGAAGGTAAGATTACAAATGTTACAATCACTGGCGATGGAGAAACTCCAGGTGTTGGATCTAAGGCAATTGAACAGATGCCTGAAATGATTCTGACTGCTCAGGATTATGAAGTGGATGTTGTGTCAGGTGCTACAATTACTAGTACTTCTGTCAAGAAAGCTGCTAAGGCTGCTATGACTGAAGCTGGTCTGGTTAGTGCTGATGCTGCAGGATGTTCAACACTGTCTTTGGATAGCATCAATGAATTCCTGAACACAAGTGCAGATATGGGTGAAGGTACTGTAGCAAATGCTGTAGCTTTGATCCCTATCAATCATGTCAATGGTCCACGTGATGAACATGACTTCTATGCCTTCGTCAATTACAAGTACGCAGCTCGTAAGTACATCAAGTATCAGATTACTTATCTGTCATGCACATGCCGTAGCGCAGATGTAAACTACTGGATGACTGCTTATGTTGAACTGACTCTGCCTGAAAGCGGTAAGCTGGAAGATGCAGAAGTTCGTACTCTGTCATTTGACTACGATGCAGAAGGTCACTATCTGGCTGGATACTGGGGAGATTCAAACCCTACACCAGCAGGACACACTTATGAACAGATCAAGGAAGAATACATTTCTTACTTTATCGGCAAGAACTACGGTTATATCAGCACTCTGAATTTTGTGGATGATATCGCTGCAGCAGATTACTCAGCTGGTGAAGGACGTGAAGGTTATTCACTTGATACATTTGTAGGTTCGTCTGTATCTACAAATAACGTAATCCGTATGCTCAACGCTCTGTATGAGTACCACGGAACAGACAAATTCTTTAACAAATAATTAAAAGGGAGAAATTAAAAATGAAAAAATTAATCGCTCTGCTGGCTGCACTGCTGGTGCTGGCTGGCTGCTCAAGTGCACCTGCACAGAAAACTGATGAAGAACTGATGGCTGAAGGTTGGGTTAAGAACCCTCTGGAAAACGGTTATGTAGCTGCTGCTGCAGAACTGCCAGCTCCAGTTGACACAACTAAGACTTACAAAGACAAAGATGGTAACGAAGTCGCTTGTACAGCTACTGACTACAGCGCTGACTGCTCATCTATCAACAAAGACAACCTGCATGAATATCTGAACCGTGAAGATGTTCTGTACATTGACCTGCGTGACTATGCTGACTTCGGTGGTAAGCACCTGAGAAACTTTGAAGTAGTTCCTTATTTCGCATACATTTTCAACGCTGAAGCTGGTACTGAAGGTAAGCCACAGCTGTTCGGTGGTTCTGTAACTGCTCCAGTTGCTACTTATGAAGAATCAGTTGAACTGATGGAAGTTCTGTTCCCTAAAGATGCTACAATCTTCTTCATGTGCCAGTCTGGTGGACGTGTAAAACAGTGCATCACTCTGCTGGAAAGCCTGGGATGGGATACTAGCAAGATCTACAACGTTGGTGGTATGGGACAGTACACTAGCGATGCTCTGGTTTCAGTAACTAGCAACCCAGCTGAAATGAAGCTGGCAGCTACTTACAGCTTCGAAGGCCTGACTCCTGCTAAATAAGTCTGATTTAGGATGGTGAAAACCATCCTTTTTCTTTTTGGTATCTGTTAATTTCCCTTTAGTTAAGCTATAATTTAATGTTAGGGAAAGTTTTAGAGGGAAAAGGTTATGAAAAAAGGAAATCCTGCTGCGCTGCTGCCAATTGGTGTGTTTCTGGTGATGTATCTGGGACTTGGTATTCTGTTTGAATATGTATTGAAAGTTCCGATGGGATTTTACAATGTGCCAATTGTAACAGCGTTTTTGATGGCGATTTTGACTGCATGTCTGCAGAACAAAAAGCTGTCGTTTGAAGATAAATTAGGTGTCATGGCAAAAGGGGTAGGAGATAAGAATATTCTGACAATGCTGCTGATCTTTTTGGTTGCAGGGACATTTGTTGGGGTTGTAGGAAGAAGCAGTGCACAGAGTGTTGCTTACTTCATGCTTTCCATCATTCCATCTCAGTTTGCCATGATTGTATTGTTTGGTGTTGCTTGCTTTGTTTCGACTGCAATGGGGACTTCTGTAGGAACAATTACACTTTTGATGCCGATTGCGATTGAAGTAGCGGTTGCATCTTCCATGAGTGCTCCGCTTTGCATGGGGACAATTATTGGTGGTGCCATGTTTGGCGATAATCTGTCATTCATTTCAGATACAACCATCGCTGCCTGTAATGGTCAGGGATGTGCAATGCAGGATAAGTTCAAAGGAAACTTCTGGATTGCATTGCCTGCTGCAATTGCTACTGCATTAGTTGTGTTTGTTATGACGCTGGGAAATACAAATGAAATTGTTGTGGGTCAGTATGATCTGATTCAGATGATTCCATATGCACTAGTGTTGATTGGTGGTGCATTGGGAATTAATGTGTTTGCAGTTCTTTTGATGGGTGTTGCATCGGGTGCATTGATTATGATGATGACGGGCCAGTGCACGTTTGTTGAACTGCTTGGCAACATGGGTGCCGGTGCATCAGGTATGTTTGAAACATGTATGGTTGCAGTGCTGGTTGCCGCATTGTGTGAATTGATTAAAGTCTATGGTGGATTTGATGCTTTGTTGACTTTGATTCGTAAAGTGTTCAAAGGTAATAAAGGCGGTCAGCTGGGAATGGGACTTCTGGTTGGCGTGATGGATATTGCGACTGCAAACAACACTGTTGCCATCGTTATTGCCAATCCGATTGCGAAGGAAATTTCACAGGAATATGGTATCTCTCCACAGCGTTCTGCTTGCATTCTGGATACATTCTCATGCATTTTCCAGGGTGTCATTCCATATGGGGCACAGATGCTTGTTGCGATTTCATGTGCTGCAGAAATGGGTGTAATTGTGTCTGCATTTGAAGTGCTTCCATGCCTGTTTTATCCTATGTTTCTGGCTGTCAGCTCACTGATTGCGATCTTTATGATCAAGACAAAATAGGGTGAAAAATCATCAAAAAAAGATATAAAAAATCGTTTACAAACAAGCGATATTTTGTTAAACTAGTAATCACGGGTGGTATCGGAAGATACTGGCCCCCTTGCTTATCTTAAGATAAGCCATAGACCACAAGGAGGTGCACAAGAATGAGAAAGTACGAAGTAATGTATGTTCTTAACGCATCAATGGATGACGCAGCACGTCAGGCTGAAATGGATAGCATCCACGCAATCATCACTACAAACGGTGGAAACATCGTTAAGACTGATGTTTGGGGCGTTAAGGAATTCGCTTACGAAATCGAAAACATGACTAAAGGTTTCTATGTAGTAACTACATTTGAAGCTGAAAATGCAGCACTGAACGAATTCAACCGTTTGATGCGCATCAACAAGAATGTTGTTCGTTTCCTGACTATCAAGCAGGAAGCATAATGAGGTAGAACAATGATTAACCGAGTTGTGCTTGTTGGACGACTGACAAGAGAAATCAATTTACGAAAGACTGGAACAGGAACTTCTGTGGCAAGTTTCACAGTAGCCTGCAACCGTCGTTTTTCCGGACAGAATCAGGACCAGAGTGCTGACTTCATCAACTGTGTTGCATGGCGTCAGACAGCAGATTTCATGGCTCAGTATGCAGCTAAAGGAAGTCTGGTAGGAATTGAAGGTCGCATTCAGTCACGCAGCTATGATGATGCATCTGGCAAGCGTGTGTATGTAACTGAAGTGGTTGCTGATTCAGTACAGCTGCTTGAAAGCAAGGCACAGACTGCCTCACACCGTGCAGAACCTAGTTATGCTGCACCACAGAACAATTATTCAAACAGCTATGCCAACACTAATTCATATGCTCAGCCACAGAATACAGGTTATGAACCTGATTATGGCTTTGATGGATTTGGTGCTGGTCCAACACTGGATATCTCCAGTGATGATTTACCGTTTTAAATGAAAGGAGCCCGAAGTCATGGCATTCAAAAAACAGAGAATGGGTCGCAAGAAAGTTTGCTACTTCACAAAGAATGACATTAAAACCATCGACTATAAAGATGTTGAACTGCTGAAGCGTTTCGTTTCTGCAAATGGAAAGATTATTCCACGTCGTGTTACAGGAACACGCGCTAAATATCAGCGTATGCTCGCTACTGCTATCAAGCGCGCACGTCAGATGGCTTTACTGCCTTACGTTAACGACTAATTAAGTTAACTG
>JAFYOL010000193.1 GCA_017560205.1 Erysipelotrichaceae bacterium
AAACCAGTTCGATGATTGCCATTGGGGCAGCATCACCACGGCGAACACCTGTCTTAACAACACGTGTATAACCACCGTTACGGTTAGCATACTTAGGAGCAACTTCATCAAACAGCTTCTGCAGAACAGTCTGTCCCTTTTCTTCATTAGCAACAACGTTACGGATGTATGCAGCAGCCTGACGACGTGCATGCAGATCTCCACGCTTACCTAATGTGATCAGTTCATCAACAACTGAACGAAGTTCTTTAGCCTTCATTTCAGTAGTTTCGATTTTGCCGTGTAAAATTACTTCTGTCGCCATATTACGCAGCAGCGCTTTACGGTGATCAGCTTTACGTCCTAATTTACGATTCCACATAAGTGTATCCTCCTTACTTTCTTATTCGTAGCTCTTGAAGCTCAGACCTAATTCATAGATCTTATCTTTGACTTCTTTCAGAGATTTCTTACCTAAGTTACGAACTCTCATCATTTCGTCTTCAGTCTTCTGAGTCAATTCATCAACAGTCTGGATACCAGCACGCTTCAGACAGTTGTATGAGCGAACTGAAAGATCCAGATCTTCAATCATCATGACCAGACCCTTATTGACTACCTCTCCATTTGCATCCTTCATGCAAGATTCCATATCTGCAACTGCTTCATGAACATTTGTCAGAAGATCCAGATGATCAATCAGAATCTTTGAGGCCAATGCAAGTGACATCTGAGGTGTGATTGAACCATTTGTCCATACTTCCAGAATCAAACGGTCATACTTTGCATCCTGACCAACACGAGCTGGTTCAACATTGTATGAAATACGTTCAATTGGTGTATAGATAGAGTCAGTGTATACAGTTCCGATACCCTGAGATGAACCTTGATACAGTGCTTTGTTTCCATCAGCGCTGATATAACCACGACCATTGCGTGCTTTCAGTTCCATTTCCAGACTTGCACCTTCTTCAAGATGTGCAATAGGAAGATCCTTGTTCAGAACTTCGACTCCAGACGGGCAGATAATGTCTCCAGCAGTCACAGTCATTGGTCCCTTTGCAGAGATTCTGAGTGTATGAATATCATCATTTTCAATCTTCATGATGAGATTCTTGATGTTCAGAATCATCATAGTTACATCTTCTTCCACTCCTGGAATAGATGTGAACTCATGATAGACACCGTCAACTTTGATTGAGTAGACCGCAGCTCCTGGCAAAGAGGATAGTAATACACGTCTTAATGCGTTTCCAATTGTAGTACCAAACCCTCTTTCGAGTGGTTCAATGACGAATTTTCCATAATTGTCAGATTCTACATATTCTTTTACTTCAAAATTGGCACGTTCGAATTTTTGCATATACTAAACCCTCCTTGATCAAACATTAACCACGTGGTCGTTTTGGTGGACGACATCCGTTGTGTGGAATTGGAGTAACATCGTTGATTACTGTAATGTCCAGACCTGCAGTCTGCAGAGCTCTTACAGCAGCTTCACGTCCAGGACCTGGGCCCTTAACGTTAACTTCAACAACTTTCATTCCGTGGTCAACAGCTGCCTTACCTGCAGCTTCTGCAGCCATCTGAGCTGCATATGGTGTGGATTTACGAGAACCTTTGAATCCTAATGCACCAGCACTTGACCAAGCAATAGCGTTTCCGCTTTCATCAGTAAGTGTTACGATAGTGTTATTGAATGTAGAGTGAATGTGTGCAACACCCTTAGCTACGTTCTTTCTTACACGTCTTTTACGTGCAGTTGCTTTAACTTTTGCCATTTTCTATTCTCCTCCTATCGTTTATTTCTTCTTGTTAGCTACAGTACGACGTGGTCCCTTACGTGTACGAGCATTTGTCTTTGTTCTCTGTCCGCGAACTGGCAGTCCTTTTCTATGACGCATTCCACGGTAGCATCCGATTTCCATCAGACGCTTGATTTCCAGTGAAGTTTCACGACGCAGGTCACCTTCAACCTTAATCTTGTCTACTTCAGTACGGATAGCATTAACCTGATCATCAGTCAGATCCTTAACACGGATATCTTCTGAAATGTTGCAAGTTGCTAAGATAGAGGAAGCGGTACTCAAACCGATTCCGTAGATATAAGTTAATGATACTACAACACGCTTGTTGCGTGGAATATCGACACCAGCAATACGAGCCATATTTGTCTTTTCCTCCTAATTAACCTTGACGCTGTTTGTGTTTAGGGTTTTCACAAATTACCATTACGCGTCCTTTGCGCTTAATGATGCGGCATTTATCGCATATTGGCTTAACAGATGGTCTTACTTTCATGCGTTTTCCCTCCTAAGACTATTTATGTCTAAATGTTATGCGCCCACGTGTTAAATCGTAGGGTGAAATCTCAACGGTTACACGGTCTCCCGGTAAAATGCGAATGTAGTGCATACGGATTTTACCAGAAACGTGAGCCAGAATAACGTGTCCGTTAGCGAGCTTCACCTTAAACATTGCATTGGGTAAAGTATCTTCTACAATACCATCAATCTCAATTACATCCTGCTTTCCCATTAAAGTGCATTTCCTCCTTCAAAATGATTGATTGTAAGAATTTCATATCCTGTTGATGTGATTACAATCGTGTGTTCATAATGTGCAGCCAGACTTCCGTCTTTACTTACGACAGTCCAGTCGTCCTGCAGCACTCTAGTTTGTGGCTTTCCTGCATGAACCATAGGTTCAATAGCGAGAGTCATCCCTTCTTTCAAAAGAACTCCTCTTCCAACTCTTCCATAATTTGGAATTGCCGGTTCTTCATGCAATTCAGTACCGATACCATGCCCAGTATAATCAACCGGAACAGAATACCCGTGGCTTTCCACGTATTCACCAATCGCATGACAAATATCACCTAGACGATTCCCAGGTTTTGCCTGTTGTAAACCAATAAAAAGCGATTCTCGTGTAACTTTCATGAGATTTTTCGCTTCATCACTGATTTCACCAACTGCATGGGTCCAAGCCGAATCTCCATGGTACCCTTTGTATACGGCACCAATGTCGATTGAGATAATATCTCCATCTTTCAAACGGGTATGATCAGGAATCCCGTGCACCAGTACATCATTAATCGATGCACAGATACTAGCCGGGAATCCTCCATAACCTAAGAATGATGGGATAGCTCCATGATCACGAATGACTTTTTCCGCAACTGCATTGAGTTCCAATGTTGTTACACCTGGACGAATTGCTTTTGCAACTGCTTCATGAGCAAGTCCTACAATTCTTCCAGCTTCACGCATTGTTTCAATTTCAATTTGCGATTTCAAAGTGATCATCTTAATCCCCCAAAGCTTTTTTTACCTGCTGCCAAACTTCATCAATTGGTAATGATGCATCAATGTTGACAACAAGACCTTTTTTCGAATAATACTCCAGTACTGGTCTAGTGTTGTTCTCATATTCATTGAGACGAACCTTTAGACTCTCAACTGTGTCATCAGCACGCTGATACAACTGTCCACCACAGTTATCACATACACCTTCAACTTTTGAAGGGTGTGAGATTGTATGGTAGATGCTGCCGCATCCTTTGCACAGTCTTCTTCCTGTAATTCGATTAACAAGCTCATCGAATGGAATAGTTAAATTTAGAACCAATTCAACAGACTTGTCTCCTGTCGCGATCTTACCAAGCTCCATTGCTTGAGGTAGAGAACGCGGGAAACCGTCCAGCAGATACCCCGCTGAACAGTCGTCCTTATCTATTCTATCTTTAACCATTGCAACTGTCAATGAGTCTGGGACCAGTTTTCCATCATTTATATAAGATTGTGCGGTCAAACCGAGCCCTGTTTTCTTCTTGATGTTTTCTCGGAACATATCTCCTGTCGAGATATGAGGAATCTGAAAGTGATCTCTGATTCTTTCAGACATGGTTCCCTTCCCGCTACCAGCAGGACCCATAATCAAGATGTTCATTTTTTTCTCCTATCTTTGGATAAATCCACGATACTGTTTCTGTGTCAGCATTCCTTTCAGAGCGCTGAATGTTTCTGTTGCAACACCGACTACGATGATGATTCCTGTTCCGCCTAATGCAGCAGACTGAGTCAAGTTTGTAAACATTGTCATCAGATATGGCAATATAGCAATGAACAGAATGAATGCAGCACCGAGAACCGTAATACGATTCAATACCTTAACAAGGTAAGCCTTTGTTTCTGCACCAGGGCGAATACCTGGAATATATGTTCCAGATTTTCCCAAATTCTCCGAAATCTTTTCAGGATCAACCTGAAGATTTGTGTAGAAGAATGTAAATAATACAATCAGAACTGCATAAATGCACAGTCCCAGCGGCTTCTGCATATTCAGTACATTGTTGAGGAATGTGCTGAAATCATTAGCCGGGAAGAAACTCATAATTGTAAGTGGCGCAGTCATAATTGCAGATGAGAAGATGACTGGCATTACACCTGCAGAGTTAATTTTCAAAGGCAGGTACGTAATATCGTTCTTGCCTCTGTGCATGTTGCTGGATGTATACTGGATAGGAATCTTTCTAACAGCCAGCTGCATGAAGACAACAAGCACAATAATCAGTACATACATAACAACATACATTGCGAATGAGAGGATTCCTCCAAACATTGCTGCTGAGCTGCTTGTATCAACCAGAGTACTCCATACCTGTGTGAAAGTTGCAGGCATACCAGATACGATACCGGCAAAGATAATCATTGATACACCGTTACCAATACCAAACTGAGTAATTCTATCAGCCAGCCACAGCAGGAACATTGTTCCAGCTGTAAGAACTGTAGCTACATAGAAGTAGTTAGCCCAATTGCTTTCAACAAGAATACCTGTAACACCAAGAGCTCCGTTGTCATAAGCATAGATCATCGTAATCGCCTGGACAAAAGCAAGAACTACAGCGAGGTAGCGTGTAATCTTGTCCATTTTCACTCTTCCCTGCTGACCTGACTTAGACATTTCTGTCAAAGCTGGAATTACGTCCATAGCCAACAGCTGAATAATGATTGATGCAGTGATGTAAGGTCCAACCCCAAGAGCGAATACTGACAGTCTTTCGAATGCCCCACCGCCCAGCAGGTTCATCATAGCCAGAATGGAATTACTTGTAATACCAACTGTCATGATATCTGTGTTGACTCTAGGCGCAGGAATTGCAGCCCCGAGTCTAAACACGAACATCATTGCAAGTGTGAACAAGATCTTCTTTCTTATATCCTTATTTCTGAATAAGCGAATACAAGTATGGATCATGTTAGATCACCTCAGCATTTCCGCCTGCTTTTTCGATTGATTCTTTTGCTGATTTTGAGAATGCGTTAGCCTGTACAGTCAGCTTCTTTGTCAGTTCGCCAACACCCAGAACTTTAACGCCGTCCAGTTCCTTGCGTACCAGCTTAGTAGCCAGCAGCATTTCAACTGTAACTGTTGTTCCATCTTCAAAGCGGTTCAGAGCACCAACGTTAACTGTTGCAAGTTCCTTGCGAGTGTAGTTAGTGAATCCACGCTTAGGCAGACGTCTGTAAAGTGGTGTCTGACCACCTTCGAAACCAAGAGCTACACCGCCGCCTGAACGAGCGTTCTGACCCTTATGTCCCTTACCAGCTGTCTTACCGTTACCTGAACCATGTCCTCGACCGATTCTCTTAGATTCGCGACGAGCACCTTCTGTGTACTTTAATTCATTTAATTTCATTTCAGTAACCTCCCGTCGACTAGCGGATTTCTTCCACTTTCTTTTCACGCAGCTTAGCTACACCGTTAACAGTCTTCAGTGACTTCAGAGCTGTGATTGTAGCACGAACTGCATTGATTGGAGTACGGCTTCCGATGCACTTTGACAGTACATCAGTGATACCAGCCAGTTCCAGAACGGCACGAACTGGACCACCAGCGATTACCCCAGTACCTTCAGTAGCTGGACGAAGGAATACTTCACCAGCACCGTAAACACCTGTTACTTCATGAGGAATTGTAGTTCCGTTGTTTACCAGTGGTACACGGAATACATTCTTCTTAGCATCTTCAAGTGCCTTTTTGATTGCATCAGGAACTTCGTTTGCCTTTCCTGTGCCGAAGCCTACGCGACCCTTCTTATCACCTACAACAACCAGTGCAGAGAAACGCATACGGCGTCCACCCTTAACTGTTTTGCTGACACGGTTGATAACAACTACGCGTTCTTCAAATTCTTTTTCGCGTTCGACTCTTCTTGGTCTACGTTCCATTGGTTTACGTTCCATGTCTGTGTCCTCCTAGAATTTCAGTCCGGCTTCTCTAGCTGCATCAGCCAAAGCCTGGACACGTCCGTGGTAAACATAACCACCACGATCAAATACTACTTCAGTGATATTTGCTTCTAAAGCGCGCTTTGCAACTTCTGCACCAACTGCTTTAGCAGCTTCCACGTTACCGCCATTAGCCAGCTTCATTTCAACGCTTGATGCTGCAACGAGAGTCTTCCCGTTAACATCATCGATGATCTGAGCATGGATGTGAGCGTTAGAACGGAATACGTTAAGACGTGGACGAGCTGGAGTACCGCTGATTTTAGTACGAACACGTTCATGACGACGAGTTCTTTCTTCATTCTTACTAACTTTCTTAAGCATGTTTTATCTCCTTCCCGACTACTTCTTACCAGCCGTTTTACCTTCTTTACGGCGGATGATTTCACCTTTGTAGCGAACACCTTTACCCTTATATGGTTCAGGTTTTCTAGTTGCACGAATGTTTGCAGACAATTCGCCAACACGCTGCTTGTCGATACCTTCTACAACGATTGTTGTATTGTTAGGACAAGTTACTGTCAAACCTTCTTCAACAGTGAATTCAACTGGATGAGAGTATCCAACATTCAGAGTCAGCTTCTTACCAGATACTGCTGCACGGTAACCGATACCAACAATTTCCAGTTCGCGCTTGTAACCCTTAGATACACCTTCAACCATGTTGTTCAGCAGTGCACGAGTTGTTCCGTGCAGCTGCTTAGTGTGCTTTTCTTCGTTTGGACGAACAACAGTCAATACTGTGCCATCCAGTTTGATTTCCATTAATGGACTAAACTGACGTGTCAAAGTTCCCTTAGGACCTTTTACAGTCACCTCATTACCTGCAGCGATTGATACTTCAACGCCTGCAGGAATGGTAATCGCCTTATTCCCGATACGTGACATTTTCTTAATTTCCTTTCAGTGTTCTAATTACCAAACGTAGGCAACTACTTCTCCACCAGCATGATTCTTTCTGGCATCTCTGTCAGTCATCATACCCTGAGAAGTAGAGATGATTGCAATACCCAGACCATTCAGAACGCGTGGAACTGAATCGCCCTTAGCATAAACGCGCAGACCTGGCTTAGAGATTCTCTTAATACCAGTGATAACCTTTTCCTTGTTAGGACCGTACTTCAGGACAATGTTAATTGTCTTGTTAGCAACTGTATCACCTTCTACTGAGTAAGAAGTGATATATCCTTCTTCCTTCAGGATCTTTGCGATTTCAAGTTTCATTTTAGATGCAGGTACTACGACAGATTCGTGACGAGCCTGAACTCCGTTACGGATTCTAGTGAGCATATCTGCAATTGGATCAGTCATATTCATCATTTCTCGTGTCCTCCTTACCAGCTAGCCTTCTTTACTCCTGGAATCTGACCCTTGTAAGCCAGTTCACGGAAGCAAATGCGGCAGATTTTGTACTTACGCAGTACAGAGTGCGGACGTCCGCAACGTTCGCAACGTGTATATTCGCGAACTTTGAATTTCTGAGGACGCTGCTGCTTATTGATCATAGATGTCTTTGCCATTTCATTGTCCTCCTAATTACTTAGCGAAAGGCATGCCCAGTTCCTTGAGCAGAGCCTTTGCTTCTTCGTTTGTGTTTGCAGTAGTAACGATAACAATATCCATACCGCGGAGCTTGTTAACCTTATCGTACTGAATTTCTGGGAAGATAATCTGTTCTTTAACACCCAGAGTGTAGTTACCACGACCATCGAATGCTGTGTTGCTTACACCGTGGAAGTCACGAACGCGAGGCAGAGTGATGTTGAACAACTTATCCAGGAATTCATACATTCTTTCTCCACGCAGAGTTACCTTACAACCAATTGGCATACCTTCACGCAGTTTGAAGTTTGCAATTGACTTCTTAGCGCGAGTTACAACTGGCTTCTGACCAGCAATCTGAGTCAGTTCTGCAACTGCTTCTTCCAGAACCTTTGGATTTGAAATAGCTTCACCAACACCGATGTTGATTACTACTTTTTCAATCTTAGGGCACTGCATAACAGTTGTGTAATTGAACTGCTTTGTCAGATTAGCTACTACTGTATTCTTATACTTTTCCTGCAGGCGGTTCATTACTTCTTACCTCCCTTGATTACTTTACCAGTTTTCTTGTATACGCGAACCTTTTCAGTTTCGCCTTTCTTGTTAGTTTCTACCTTGAAACCAACACGGCTGGCAGTCTTAGCTTTTGAATCATAAGCCATGACGTTAGAAACGTGAATTGGAGCTTCTTTTTCGATAATGCCACCATCAGGATTTGCCTGAGAAGGCTTCAGTGCTTTCTTGATCATGTTTACACCTTCAACTACAACTTTGTCAGTCTTTGGATAAACAGCCAGTACTTCACCGATTGTTCCCTTATAGCTTCCTGTGATGACCTTAACTGTATCACCTTTTTTGATTTTCATGTTAAAGCCACCTCCTACTATAACACTTCAGGTGCCAAAGACACGATTTTCATGAAGTCTTTGTCACGAAGTTCTCTTGCAACAGGGCCGAAAATACGAGTGCCCTTTGGTGTCTTATCATCCTTGATGATAACTGCTGCATTTTCGTCAAACTTGATGTAAGAACCATTTTCACGGCGCAGACCGTATTTAGTTCTTACGATAACGCATTTAACTACATCACCTTTTTTAACAGTTCCTCCTGGAGCTGCTTCTTTAACTGCACAGACAACGATATCGCCGATGCTTGCTGTTTTGCGAACTGAACCGCCTAAGCAGCGGATTACCAGCAATTCCTTAGCACCAGTGTTGTCAGCAACTTTTAATCTGCTTTCATTCTGAATCATCTTTCATATCCTCCTGGTTCTTAAAGAATTACAGCTTTTTCAACGATTTTAACCAGACGGAAGTGCTTAGTCGCAGAAAGTGGACGTGTTTCCATGATTTCTACGATATCACCCATCTTAGCTTCATTGTTTTCGTCGTGAGCTTTGATTTTTACTGAGTATTTAACACGCTTAGAGTAAAGTGGATGAGACTTGTTTGTAGCAACTTCTACAACGATAGACTTGTCCATCTTGTCAGATACAACTTTACCGCGCAGTACTTTACGGCTAGATCTTTCCATTCACTTGACCTCCTTACTGTGCGTCACTGAGTTCGCGCTCAGTGATCACTGTTTTGATACGTGCAATTGTCTTCTTGACTTCTCTCATACGAGCAGGGTTGTCAAGCTGACCAGTTGCCTGCTGGAAACGCAGGTTGAACAGTTCTTCCTTCAAAGAATTGATTTCGTTCAGCAATTCTGCATTGCTTTTAGTTCTAATTTCTTTAACGTTCATGACTATTCCACCTCACCTTTACGCACGAATTTGCACTTAACTGGCAGCTTGTGAGAAGCCAGACGCAGAGCTTCGCGTGCGATTTCTTCGCTTACGCCACCAACTTCGAACATGATACGGCCTGGCTGAACAACTGCTACCCAACCTTCAGGAGCACCCTTACCAGATCCCATACGTACTTCGAGTGGTTTCTTTGTGATTGCCAGATGAGGGAAGATTTTGATCCAAACCTGACCACCACGCTTCATATAACGTGTCATAGCAACACGTGCAGCTTCGATCTGGCGGTTGCTTACGTAAGCACCAGATTCAGCCATCAGACCGAATTCACCGAATACTACAGTGCGTCCAGCCTTTGAACGACCTTCATGGCTCAAGCGATGAGGTCTTCTGTATTTAGTTCTGTTAGGCATTAACATGATTAGTTACCTCCCTCAACAGATTCGCTCTTTGCAGCTTCTGTGCGGCGAGCTGGTCTTCCTTCGTTGTTACGAGGACGACGATCTCTGTTTCCACGACGACGGTCGTTTTTCTGATTGTTCTTTGGAGCTTCAGGTTCTACAACCATCTGTCCTGGCAGAACTTCCCCACGGCAGATCCAAACTTTAACGCCCAGCTTACCGTAAGTTGTCATAGCTTCAACGATTGCATAATCGATGTCGCTACGCAGTGTGTGCAGAGGAACTACACCTTCAGAGTAGCCTTCGCTACGAGCGATATCTGCACCGCCCAGACGTCCAGAAACCATAGTCTTGATTCCCTTAGCGCCTGAACGCATTGTCTGCTGAATAGCACGCTTCTGAGCAGTTCTGAAGCTTGCACGCTGTTCCAGCTGTTCAGCAATCTTGCGAGCAACCAGGTGAGCATCCAGATCTGGATTTGCAACTTCAACTGCGCGGATATTTACGTTCTTGCCACCGCAGAGCTTTTCCAGCTTCTTCTTCAGAGCTGTTACATTGTCACCGTTTGTACCAACGATTACGCCTGGACGAGCAGCACGAATGATGATTTCAACACGGTTCTTTGAACGTTCGATTTCAACTCTAGAAACATAAGCATCACGCAGTTCCTTGTTCAGGAATTCGCGGATTTTGTTATCTTCCAGAAGATATGTTCCATAATCCTTTCAGCGTACCAGCGGCTTTCCCAATCGCGGATAACCCCAACACGCATACCAATTGGACTTACTTTCTGACCCATTGTGTTCTCCCTTCCTAGCGTTCTGCAACCACAACTGTAATGTGGCTTGTGCGCTTCATAATTGCACTTGCGCTTCCTTTTGCACGAGGCATGAAACGCTTCATTGTTACACCTTCGTTAGCATAGCATGCCTTAACATACAGCTTGCTGCCATCCAGTGAATGATTGTTTGTAGCGTTAGCTACTGCTGACTTCAAAACCTTTGCAACTGCATCAGATGCATGGTTTGGAGTGAACTGCAGGATTGCTGCAGCTTCCTTCACGTCTTTTCCGCGTACCAGGTCGAGAACCAGTCTCACCTTACGAGGAGCAATACGTACTGTTTTTGCTGTTGCTTTAACTTCCACGTCTAACTACCTCCTACGCCTTCTTATCGTCACCGTGACCGCCAAATTTGCGAGTTGGGACGAATTCACCCAGTTTATGACCAACCATATCTTCAGTTACATAAACTGGAACATGTTCCTTACCGTTATATACGGCAAATGTGTGTTCAACGAAATCAGGGAAAATTGTTGAACGACGAGACCATGTCTTGATAACTTCTTTTTTGTTAGCAGCATTCAGAGCTTCAACCTTTTTCATCAGGTGTTCATCAATGAATGGACCTTTTTTCAAACTACGACTCATTTCTTTTTCCTTCCTTTCGCTTACTTACCGTTGCGACGTCTTACGATCAGCTTGTTAGAAGCATTCTTCGTCTTACGTGTCTTGACACCCATAGCTTTCTTACCCCATGGAGTCATTGGAGATTTACGACCGATTGGAGTGCGGCCTTCACCACCACCGTGTGGGTGATCGTTAGGGTTCATAACAGAACCACGAACTGTAGGACGAGTACCTGTCCAACGAGTTCTACCAGCTTTACCCAGGTTAACCAGGCTGTGGTCTTCGTTACCAACGATACCAACTGTAGCACGGCATACACCCAGCACCTTGCGAACTTCACCAGATGCCAGACGCAGTGTTACATACTTTTCTTCGATACCCAGGATCTGAGCAGAAACACCAGCAGATCTTGCCAGCTGTCCACCCTTACCAGGCTTCAGTTCAACATTGTGAACGAATGTACCTTCTGGCATGTTCTTCATCTGGCAGCAGTTACCTACCTTGATGTCAGTTGCATCGCCAGAAACAACTGTCATTCCAACGCTCAGCCCCTTAGGAGCCAGGATGTATCTCTTTTCACCATCTGCATAGTTCAGCAGAGCGATGTTTGCAGAACGGTTTGGATCGTACTCGATTGTAGCAACCACTGCAGGGATAGCATCTTTATTTCTCTTGAAGTCAATCAGACGGTACTGACGCTTATGTCCACCACCGATATGACGAGTAGTAATACGACCTGTGTTGTTACGTCCACCTGTCTTGCTCAGTGTTTCCACCAGTGAGCGTTCAGGCTTTACAGCAGTGATTTCGTCAAATGCAAGACCAGTCATGCCGCGACGTCCATTAGTCGTCGGTTTGTACTTTTTAATAGCCATTTTGGAATTTCCTCCTTACGCAAACTTGTCCGGGAATAGCGTATCTTCTCCCGATAAAATATTTCTCTTTGAATTAGTCTTCGAAGAGTTTGATTTCCTGACCAGCAGGAAGCTTAACGATTGCCTTTCTCACTGCGCTTGTCTTACCAACGTAGCGGCCCATTCTCTTTGTCTTTGGACGGCAATTCATGATGTTAACTGATTCAACCTTTACATTGAAGATTTCTTCAACTGCCTGGCGAACGTTAGTCTTGTTAGCACCTTTCGCAACTTCGAAAGTGATTTTGTTTTCAGCATCCATCAGCTGCATTGACTTTTCAGTGATGATTGGACGGATGATGATGTCTCTAGCGTTACTCATTATGCCCATACCTCCCCAGCTTTAACTGCAGCTGCTTCAGTGAATACGATCTTATCAGCATTTACGATATCGAATGTGTTCAGACCATCAACTGTCAGCATCATTGCATTTGGAATGTTTCTCATTGACAGGAATGCGTTGTCGAAATCTTCTTCAACATCAACAACGAACAGTGTCTTTGTTTCCAGTTCAAATGCGTTCATAACTTTGACAAATTCCTTTGTCTTGATTGCGTCGAACTTAACGTTTTCAACAACAACCAGGTTTGCTACTGCCAGCTTTTCTGACAGAGCAGATCTCAGAGCCAGACGACGTACCTTGCGGTTCAGCTTGTAGCTGTAGTTGCGTGGTTTAGGACCGAATGCGATTCCTCCACCAACCCACTGAGTTGCACGTGTAGAACCCTGACGAGCACGTCCAGTGCCCTTCTGACGCCAAGGCTTCTTACCGCCACCGCTTACTTCAGCGCGTGTCTTTGTAGAATGTGTACCCTGACGAAGGCTTGCCTGCTGCATTACAACAGCATCGTACATAGCCTGCTGATTAGGAGTAATTCCGAATACTTCATCAGCCAGTTCAATAGTTTTTACTTCCTTGGCTTCCAAGTTGTATACTTTTACTGTAGACATTACTTAGCCTCCTCACTCACTGCGTAAGAAACCAGTTCTTTTGCAGGAACGCTCTTAACGCGTTTTACTGTAGTCTTGATTTCAACCAGACCACGTCTTGGTCCTGGAACGTTACCCTTGATCAGCATGTAGTTGTTTTCAGCATCAACCTTGATAACTTCCAGATTCTGATTTGTAGTTGTGAAGCAACCGTGCTGACCAGCCATCATAGTACCCTTTTCGATACGTCCGTTGTTACGACCAGTAGTTGCCAGTGAACCAATGTGTCTAATGTTCTTAGAACCACCGTGGCTCTTAGGCCCCAGTGCCGCATTGTTTCTTACGATTGTTCCGCTGTAACCATGACCTTTGCTGACACCAGTAACGTCAACGATTTCACCAGCGGAAAAGAGATCTGCTTTCACTTCTGCACCGATTTCCAGAGCCATCAGTTCTTCTGACTTGAATTCTCTTACAAAACGCTTTGCAGCAGTGTTAGCTTTTGAAGCATGTCCCTTCTGAGCCTTGTTTGCAGCCTTATCGCTCAAATCTTCCAGACCCAACTGTACAGCTTCGTAGCCGTCAATTTCGTTTGTCTTCTTCTGCAGGACAACATTTGGCTTTACTTCAACGACAGTCACTGGAATCAGTGTGCCATCTACTGTGAAGACCTGTGTCATGCCAAGCTTTCTTCCTAAGATTCCTTTCATGATGTTTACCTCCACCAATTACAATTTGATTTCGATATCGACGCCACTAGGCAGTTCAAGACGGCTCAGGCTGTCAATTGTTTCGCTAGTAGGACCTACGATTTCGATTAATCTCTTATGTGTTCTAATTTCGAACTGTTCACGAGAATCTTTGTACTTGTGAACCGCACGCAGAATTGTTACCACCTGTTTTTCAGTTGGCAGTGGAACTGGACCAACAATTTTCTTAGCACCATGAGAAGTTGCTGCTGCAACGATCTTTTCACTTGCCTGATCAAGTGATCTGCTCTCATATGCCTTTAAGCGAATTTTAACGCTATTCTTTGCCATGAAATCTTCCTCCTTCATTTCATCTCTGTTCATAACAGATCCGCTCAGTGGAAATTACCTGGATTTTTCACACCTTATGACAACGTCTCTTGGTGTGCCAGCAACCTCCCACTTCCACGCGAATGCTTAGATAGTATAGCACTGCAAAACACGTATTGCAAGCACTTTTTTCAATATTTTTTAACTTTTTTATTTTGTCGTTTTTGCCTTTAAAATAAGGCTTTTTTGACACTTTTCAAGCCTTTTTCAAGGGGTATTTTGATGCCTATTTTATGAAAGCGCTATCTTTTTTCACAGACCTTTCACATAAGCAAAAAACAGAGAAAATATAAAAAAAGAATCTTATTTTCTAAGATTCTTACAGGATTTTTTTGAGTTTTTTCAGACTATCGATCATTTGAGACTCATCAGATTCCAGATGCAGACGATTTAAATAAATTGCATTCCATCCTGCATTTCTAGCACCTAAAACATCATTTACATAGTTATCCCCTATATAAAGACATTCTTCAGGCTTCACGTTCAGTCTGTCACACATGACATCAAAAATACGTGGATCCGGTTTATCAATCCCTACCTCACCTGAAACAACACTCAATTCAAACAGATTCAGTATACCTGTTGATTCCAGTTTTCTTCTTTGTGAAACCGGAGATCCATTCGTTAAAATAGCTAAACGATATTTATCTTTTAAATAAGTGATTACTTCAATTACATCATCAAACAAATAAACAACACTGCCGCTGATGGTTGTCCAGTACGTTGAAAGTTCTTCTGAAGTCATGCAAGTCACTTCATACTTATCGCAATACTTTTTAAAGGAAACACTTCTGGATACTGTTCCATTATCATCCCACATTAAAATATCCTGAATTGCCTGTTCCTTTAAATGTTTCTTATCTGCAGGAAGAGTCAGTTGAATTCTGTCTTTCAGCATTTCTGTGAATGCTCTCTGACGATCAATCAATGTATTGTCCAAATCAAATACGATTACTTTCATCTTTATCACCCTTTGCATCATAACAAGAAAGAAAAAACCTGACAACTATAAAATGTCAGGTAATTCTTCAATTGAGTGAATAACAGGTATATTCAGCTTAGTCTTATGCAGAATATCACTGTGCAGAAAGACTGTTTTCATACCACTTAAAACAGCACCATAGATATCTGTAGAGAACGTATCACCTACAAAGATTACTTCTTCAGGAGATACTCCCATTTTGTCACATGCAATCTTGAAGATTGCAGGATCTGGTTTATGAATGCCATGTTCTCCAGAAACAACAATGGCTTCAAAAAGATCTTCGCATCCACACAGTTCTACTTTTCTACGCTGCATATGTGGATAACCATTTGTCAGAAGACCTAAGCGATACTTACCTTTTAATTTCTCCAGGGTAGCTCTGCTTTCAGGGAAAGCACGCGTATAATCTCCAAAATACTGTACCCAATGATCCGTCAGTTTCTTTTCCCAACTTTCATCAAGATGATAAGTTCTGCAGAAACGCCCAAAAACATGATCTTTTCCAATCGATCCATATTCATCCCACAACATCAAACGCTGTACAGCTGTTTCGTGTTCAACCGACATTCTATCCCATTCAGGAAATACTGTCGCCACCATATCACTATACATATCATATGCAGCACCCTGTCTATCAATCAGAGTGTTGTCCAAATCAAATAGTATTACTTTCATCATCGATAAGAATCTCACTTTCTTCATTTGTGTTCAAACGATTCGTTTTTGCCCAGTGATAGAGCTGCGCTTCAGTCTGATAAATATAAGGAAGCAGCAGAAGTGTACCAAAGCCAGGAATAAACACATCCACAAAACCAGCACCTAATCCCCACAGGAAAAATGACAGCCACAATACAACCATCTGCCAGCGCATACCTTTCGCCATCTTTTCTGACATATCAAGGATTTCCTTCGGACTTTTTTCCGGATAATCATTCAGCAGATAAGGCACAAACGCATAACTTAAAGCTTTCATAATACCAGGCACAACCAGAAGCATACTCCACAGAAAAACTCTGAACCAGACAAGTGCTCTAGTTTTAATTTTATGCGCATAGTTTATCGTGAATCCACTCCAGACATCAGAGAATTTCTGTTCATTAAAGCTAGCTCGCTGAAAGAAGCAGGTAATACCAACAGATGCCGGAAGAGTTACAAAAAACATCCACAAAAGACCAATCAACACAACGGGAACTGCCATCATAATCGCACGATCATAGTTCACATAAAACGAATATGCCTGAAACACCGTCACCATTGCGATTTCATTTTCAACATCATAACTAACACCCAAAAGTGATGAAGTCAGAAAAAGTGCAACAAGACCAACAAGAACCATTGTAAAGTACTTGTCTTTTATTATCGCTTTTGCCTGTGACTTCAATTCTGAACGCACAAACATACAATCACTCCTTTAAAGTTATGCACATTTTATCATAGAGAAAAAGAAAAAGGAACTCATATGAGTTCCTTGATCAATCGTAACTTACTTCAGGATTTCTGTAACGTTACCTGAACCTACTGTACGTCCACCTTCACGGATAGAGAACTTAGTTCCCTGTTCAACTGCGATTGGAGCGATCAGTTCAACAGTCATGTTGACATGGTCACCAGGCATTACCATTTCTGTACCTTCTGGCAGAGTGATAACACCAGTTACGTCAGTTGTACGGAAGTAGAACTGAGGACGGTAGTTAGAAACGAATGGAGTGTGACGTCCACCTTCTTCTTTAGTCAGGATATAAACCTGAGCCTTGAACAGAGTGTGTGGAGTTACGCTTCCTGGCTTAGCCAGAACCTGTCCACGCTGAATTTCATCACGGTTTACACCACGGAGCAGAGCACCGATGTTGTCACCAGCCTGAGCTGAATCCAGCAGCTTACGGAACATTTCGATACCTGTTACAACAGTCTTCTTAGTGTCACGGATACCAACGATTTCAACTTCGTTACCGAGGTTCAGGATACCACGTTCAACACGTCCTGTAGCAACTGTACCACGACCTGTGATTGTGAATACGTCTTCTACAGACATCAGGAATGGCTTGTCATCTTCACGAGCTGGGTCAGGGATGTAAGCATCAACTGCATCCATCAGTTCCTGTACTCTTTCTTCCCACTGAGGTTCACCGTTCAGTGCACCCAGGGCAGAACCACGGATAACTGGAGCGTTGTCGCCGTCGAATCCATATTCAGACAGCAGTTCGCGAACTTCCATTTCAACCAGGTCGATCAGTTCTTCGTCATCAACCATGTCGCACTTGTTCAGGAATACGCAGATGTAAGGAACACCTACCTGACGAGACAGCAGGATGTGTTCACGAGTCTGAGGCATTGGTCCATCAGTTGCAGCAACAACCAGGATAGAACCATCCATCTGTGCAGCACCTGTGATCATGTTCTTAACATAGTCAGCGTGACCTGGGCAGTCAACGTGAGCATAGTGACGAGCAGCTGTTTCGTATTCTACGTGAGCTGTGTTGATTGTGATACCACGTTCTTTTTCTTCTGGAGCACCGTCGATCTGATCGTATGCTCTAGCTTCAGCCTGACCAGACTTAGCCAGGTAGTTAGTGATAGCAGCAGTCAGAGTTGTTTTACCATGGTCAACGTGTCCGATTGTACCAACGTTAACATGGGTTTTGGATCTGTCAAATTTAGCTTTTGCCATTGTGCAAATTCCTCCTATAAAATTTCTTTGCTTGATATGCACTTCGCATATCCTATTTTAAGATAAATGTCCAGTAAAATCAATATTAATCTTATTCTTCGCCAGACATTTTCTTGGCAACTTTTTCAGCGATGTTCTTAGGAACTTCTGAATAGTGGTCCATCTGCATTACATAGTTACCACGACCCTGAGTGAATGAACGCAGGTCAGTTGCGTAACCAAACATTTCAGACAGAGGTACGTATGCCTTAACAGTAATTGCATTGTGCTTTTCTTCCTGATCACGGATCTGTCCACGACGCTTAGTGATATCGCCCATTACAGAACCCAGGTAGTCAGCTGGTGCAGTTACATCAACAGACATGATTGGTTCAAGCAGAACAGCCTTACACTTCTTAGCAGCTTCCTTCAGTGCCATACTTGCAGCAACCTTGAACGCCATTTCAGAAGAGTCGACTTCATGGTAAGAACCGTCGAACAGAGTAGCCTTAACGTCTACGATTGGGTAACCGTAAACCAGACCGTTATTCAGCGCAGCAGTCAAACCTTCCTGAGTTGGCTTGATGTATTCGCGTGGAACTGTACCACCGACAACAGCGTCGATGAATTCGAATCCCTTACCTTCTTCGTTTGGTTCAAACTTGATCCATACGTGACCATACTGACCACGACCACCAGACTGACGTACGAACTTACCTTCGCAGTCTGCAGCCTGACGGATTGTTTCACGGTAAGCAACCTGAGGAGCACCTACAGCACATTCAACACGGAATTCACGGCGCATACGGTCAACGATGATATCCAGGTGGAGCTCACCCATACCAGCGATGATAGTCTGTCCAGTTTCTTCATCAGTGTATGTCTTGAATGTAGGGTCTTCTTCAGCCAGTTTGCCCAGGGCAATACCCATCTTGTCAGAGTCAGCCTTAGTCTTAGGTTCTACTGACATCTGGATAACTGGTTCAGGGAATACCATGTTTTCCAAAATGATTGGAGAGTTTTCAGCACACAGAGTGTCACCTGTTGTAGTTGTCTTCAGACCTACAGCAGCTGCGATATCCCCAGAGTAAACCTTAGAGATTTCAGCACGGTGGTTTGCATGCATCTGAACGATACGACCGAAACGTTCACGAACATCCTTAGTAGCATTCAGTACATAGCTACCAGCATCAGCAGTACCTGAGTATACACGGAAGTATGTCAGACGTCCTACGAATGGGTCAGTAGCAACCTTGAATGCCAGCGCTGAGAATGGTTCGCTGTCGTCAGCGTGACGTTCTTCTTCAACACCATCTTCTGTAACACCCTTGATTGCAGGGATATCCAGTGGTGATGGCAGGTAATCAATAACTGCGTCCAGTACCAGCTGAACACCCTTGTTCTTATATGCAGAACCGCACAGAACAGGGAAGAAGTCAGCAGCACATACACCCTTACGGATAGCAGCCTTGATCATTTCAACTGATGGTTCTTCACCTTCCAGAACCATCATCATCAGTTCATCATCGTAGTCAGCGATCTGCTCCAGCAGTTCCATACGCAGGCTTTCAACTTCGTCCTGGTATTCAGCTGGCACTTCACCTACAACGATATCAGTACCGAGGTCATTCTTGTAAGAATAGTGTTTTCTTTCGATGATGTCGATAATTCCACGGAATGTGCTTTCAGCACCGATAGGCATCTGAATTGCAGCTGCCTTAGCGCCCAGACGATCTCCGATAGACTTAACAGCCATCATGAAGTCAGCACCTGTAGCGTCCATCTTGTTACAGAAAACGATACGAGGTACTCCGTAGCCAGTAGCCTGTCTCCAAACTGTTTCAGTCTGAGGTTCTACACCGGCTTTTGAGTCGAGAACAGTAACCGCACCATCCAGTACGCGCAGGGAACGTTCAACTTCAACTGTGAAGTCTACGTGACCTGGTGTATCGATGATGTTGAGGCGGTGACCCTTCCAGTGAGCTGTTGTTGCAGCGGAAGTGATAGTGATACCACGTTCCTGTTCCTGCGCCATCCAGTCCATCTGAGAGGCACCATCATGAGTTTCACCCAGCTTGTGAGTTACACCTGTGTAATAAAGGATACGTTCGGTTGTAGTTGTCTTACCAGCATCGTTGTTAGCCATGATACCGCTATTTCTTGTTTTTCCAGTGAATATTCACGAGCCATAATCGAACACTCCTTTCAAATTACCAACGGTAATGTGCAAATGCCTTGTTAGCTTCTGCCATCTTGTGAGTATCATCTTTCTTCTTAACAGAAGCACCTGTTCCGTTAGCAGCATCGATGATTTCGTTGGCAAGTCTCAATTCCATTGTCTTTTCGCTTCTCAGACGGCTATAGTTAACCAGCCATCTCAGACCGAGAGTCAGACGACGTTCAGCAGATACTTCTACTGGTACCTGGTAGTTAGCACCACCTACGCGGCGAACCTTCAGTTCCAGAAGAGGCATGATGTTTTCCAGTGCCTGTTCGAACACTTCCATTGGCTGGCGGCCAGTCTTTTCTTCAACGATATCGAATGCGTTGTAAAGAATAGTCTGTGCAACACCACGCTTACCATCGATCATGATCTTGTTGATCAGACGAGTAACAAGCTTTGAGTTGTAAATTGGATCGACCAGAACATCTCTTTTTGCGATATAACCTTTTCTTGGCATGTCATTTCCTCCTTACTTCTTGACTTTTGGCTTCTTTGCCCCGTACAGAGAACGGCTCTGGTTACGGTTAGCAACACCAGCACAGTCAAGTGTACCACGGATGATGTGGTAACGAACCCCTGGCAAGTCCTTAACACGACCGCCACGGATCAGAACAACGCTATGTTCCTGCAGATTGTGTCCGATACCTGGGATGTAAGCTGTAACTTCCATACCATTGCTCAGACGAACACGAGCGTATTTACGAAGAGCTGAGTTTGGTTTCTTAGGAGTCATAGTACCTACACGAGTGCAGACACCACGCTTCTGAGGTGAAGAAATAGATGTAGCTTTGCGCTGCAGGGAGTTGTAACCTCTGTTCAAAGCTGGAGACTTAGATTTCCATACTTTGTTTGTACGTCCCTTGCGAACTAACTGATTAATAGTTGGCATTGTTTTTTTCTCCTTCCAGATTTTATGCACACATATCCAAGTGTGTCATTCACTAGCATAATAATTAGTTTCCAGACGGAAACCAATTCTCGCTAAGCCTCCATATGATACAACAATCCCCTCTACCATGTCAATCATTTTCTTTTTATTTTTTTGATGTTTTTTTGAATGCTTTTTTATCTGTCCTTTTATTGAATCTTTATAATAAATATGAAATAATCAAGACAAGCTGGAGGTTCATTTATGAAACGTTCTGAAATCAACAAAGCACTGAAAGAACTCGAAGCAATGTGTGAAAAATACCATTGTTATCTGCCACCATTTTGCCACTTCACACCTGAACAGTGGGAAACTATCGGACATGAATATGATGAAGTAAGAGACTGCATGTTAGGCTGGGATATTACCGATTATGGTCTTGGCAACTTTGACAAGTTTGGTTTCTCGCTGATCACAATTCGCAATGGCAATCGTGCAATGCCTGAAAAATACCCAAAGGTTTATGCTGAAAAACTTCTTTATTTAAAAGAAGGTCAATATGCACCAAATCATTTCCACTGGTTCAAGACAGAAGATATCATCAATCGCGGTGGAGGCAATGTGCTGATCAAAGTCTACAACAGCCTTCCAAATGAGGAAGTTGATTATGAATCAGATGTTACAGTTCATACTGATGGAAGAACATACACTGTTCCTGCAGGCACACAAATCCGCCTGACTCCTGGAGAAAGCATTCATGTGCAGCAATATCTGTATCATGACTTCTCGGTTGAAGAAGGTACAGGGCCAGTTTTGTTAGGTGAAGTCAGCCAATGCAATGATGACAACACTGACAATCGTTTCAATCCACCTGTTGGACGCTTCCCTGAAATTGAAGAAGATGAAGCACCATACAGACTGCTGTGCAACGAATATCCTGTCGCAAAATAAAACATCGTATTAAGTAAGATCTTCTTAAACAGAAGATCTTTTTCTTTACCTATAAACAAAAAAGAAAACCTTCCATTTGGAAGGTTAATCTAATACGCGATTCACGAATTCTTTTAATTTTTCAAGTGTATCTTCACCAATGCAGTGTTCTACTTTGCAGGCTTCATCTTCCGCAACCGTTTCTTCTACTTTCAGAATGTCCACAAAGAAACGCTTGATCACTTTATGACGCTCATACACTTTCTTAGCCAGAGCTTTTCCTTCTTCTGTCAAAAGAATAGCTCCATAGTGCTGATGAGTCAGATACCCTTTTTCCTGAAGCAGATTGATTGCCTTGTTTACGGATGGCTTGCTGACAGAAAGATGTTTTGCAACATCACTCATGCGCACATGCTCATCTTCTTTTGAAAGGACATAAATGGCTTCCAGATAATCTTCCTGGCTTTGATTCATGGTTATCACCACCTGTTTTAACCATTATAAAGTGAAACACAGGAAAGGTCAATTGGATTACAGAACGCTCTCCCACTCAGCCTGTTTGAATCCTACCAGCACAAAATCATCCGATACAAGAATTGGACGCTTTACCAGCATTCCGTCTGTGCTGAGAAGTTCAATCTTTTCTTCATCACTCATCTGCGGAAGTTTCTCTTTCAGATTTAATTCCTTATACTTTAATCCTGATGTATTAAAGAATCGTTTGATATCCAGACCACTTCTTTCAATCCAGTTTCTCAACTCATCTTTTGATGGATTGTTTACTTTAATATCGCGAACTTCAATTTCAATTTTCTTCTCATTTAAATACTGTTCTGCCTTTTTGCAGGTTGAACATTTTGGATAACATACATACAACATATTCATCCCTCCTGAAACTAGTCTATCGTGTTTCTGGATAAATTGCTACTGGGACGCCCAATGTTTACTCTTTCTCTTGATGAACTTTCATCTATTCGTTACACTTAGATTAAAGAGGTGATCGCATTGATTTATACCATTACACTTAATCCTGCTTTGGATTACACAATTCAAGTCGATCATCTTCAGTTAGGTCATACCAACCGTACAAAGAAAGAAAATCTGTACGCAGGCGGAAAAGGAATCAATGTTTCCTGTATTTTAAATGAACTGGGTTTTAAAAGCTGTGCTTTAGGATTTACTGCAGGCTTTACTGGAGTTCAATTAAAAGAGATGCTGATTCAACAAGGTATTCAGACTGATTTTATTCATGTGCACAAAGGCATGACTCGAATCAATGTGAAGGTTAAATCCGATACAGAAAGTGAAATCAACGGAAAAGGCCCTGAAATTGAATCGGATGATTTCCAAAGATTACTTACTCAGACTTCATCATTAAATCATGGTGACTGCCTTATCCTTTCTGGAAGCATTCCTTCCTGTATGCCTGAAAACACATATGAACAGATCATCAAAACTGTGCTTGATAAAGAAATTAATCTTGTGATTGATGCAGAGAAGAAACTGCTGATGAATACCCTGAAATATCATCCTTTCCTTATCAAACCAAACAAGTATGAATTGGAAAGCATCTTCAATACGACCCTCATCAATGATTCACAAATCATCGAGTGTGCACAGCTTCTTCAGAAACAAGGTGCTCGCAATGTACTTGTTTCATTGGATAAAGAGGGTTCTATATTAATTACTGAAAACAATGAAGTTTATCGTATGGGCATAGCTGAAGGTACTCTGGTTAATTCAGTGGGTGCTGGTGATTCCATGATTGCAGGGTTTCTTGCAGGATGGATGAAAACACAAGACTATCAGAAAGCTCTTCTTTTAGGTACTGCATGTGGTGGAGCAACTGCATTCAGTGATGGACTTGCCACAAAAGAAACCATTGTTGATTTATTAAATCAACTGACACATAATTCAGATTTATCAGCAGGAGGTCTTATCGAATGAGAAAAAAATATTTCTTCTTTGACATTGACGGTACACTTACCGACAACAAAACCAAACAGATTGTCCCTAGTGCACAGGAAGCATTGATTAAGCTTCAGGAAGCTGGACACTTTGTTTCCATCGCAACAGGCAGAGCTCATTATAAAGCACGTGCATTCATGGACAGCATTCACCTTCATAACATGGTCTGCTGCGGTGGCGGAGCATTGGTTGTCGATGATGTTCTGCTGTACAATCATCCGCTTGACTTAGAAAAAGCCAAAGCCATTGCCCATCAGGCAGATGACTTAGGTTATGGTCTTCTCTTCCTCTTGGATGACTCAATCAATCTGCATGGCAAGGATGACAGATTCCGCCAACAGGTAGGTGAACGTCAGGAAGCGACCAACACAATCATCAATCCTGATTTAAAGATTGATGATTTAACTGAAATCTATAAAATGTATGTTTCCATCTCAGAAGCAGATGATCATGTCTTAACACTTAAAGATACATTAGGCAATTCCCGCTTTGTACGTGATTATCTCATGTTCCAGGTAGACGCAAAGCATCAGGGTATCGTTGATATGATGAATCATCTCAATGCACCACTTGAAGATGTTGTAGTATTTGGCGATGACTACAACGATATGATTATGTTTGATTCACGCTGGACAAGCATTGCCATGGGAAATGCCTGTGACGCTTTAAAAGAAAAAGCAGACTTCGTCACAAAAGCCAATATTGATGATGGAGTTGATTATGCATGCCAGGTTCATCACTGGTATGATCCTGTAGATGAATAGAAGCTTGAAAATCAAGCTTCTTTTTTATGGCTGTGAACTTTCCACAAACCATCGACTTTTCTTTTCATAATACAGATTTCGAAGCTTGCCATTGATCTGACAAAGATAAAGCACGCCGGTAGCCCCTACATGTGAATTTCTCATTCCCATGCATTCTGTTTTTTCAATTTTGTAGGTTTTGTTTTCCCACTTCATAAACAAAGGCTGTATCTCACCTCGTTTATCATGGTATACCACAACATCAACATATCTTTTAAACATAAGACACATCCTTTCTGCTTTCAAAGTATCATAAACTTGATTTATTTTCAAGTAACAAAGCATAAAAGAAAGCTCAATTGAGCTTTCTTTGTTTTTAGTACTGCTCTATGATTTCATCTGCTGATGCAATTCTCTTAATCCCTCTACCTCTTTGCAGATCTCATTTAAATTGCAGCTTCCACAATTCATTTCCAATCCATTAAAAATAGTATTCAACGCAGATGAAACATGTTTAACATCCTCTGCTATAGGCAGTAAATCTTTATAGGCAGGATGATCTCCATAAAT